>JACRDE010000511.1 GCA_016212935.1 Desulfomonile tiedjei
CAAAGTTTGATCCTGTAAGAGTCGCGCCGGAAAAATCCGGCTTTTCCCCGGATGCAAGCGAAAAGTCAGCGTTCTGGGCCTGCGCCCCCTGCAGGTTCGCTTCCTGAAGGTTCGTTTTCGAGAGCACGGCATCCTGCATTTGAGAGTTGGTCAAATTGGCGCCTACCAGAAAAGACTTGGAGAAATCCGTTCGCACCAACTGCGCTGCCGTCAGATTGGCTCCGGACAGGTCGGCATCGGTTATCACCGCCCCTGACAGATCGCAGTTGTAAGCCTCCACGCGAATGAGCTTTGATCCGTCGAGCTTTGCTTTTGGGAACTTCGCGTTGGTAAGTTTTGCACCGGTTAGGTTGGCTCCTGACAGAATCGCTCCGGTAAGGTCAGCACCAGCTAGGTCCGCGCCCGAGAGATTGGCTTCTGTCAAGTTCGCTCCCACCATAATCGACCCTACCAGCTTAGCGTCCGATAGGTCCGCCCTTTCCAGATTCGCCCCTGAAAGATCGGACCGCTCTATTCTAGCCTTTTCCAGGATTCCCCAGGACAAATCAGCCTTCGTCATTTTGTTTCCGCTGAACTGCGCTTTGGACATGTCCGAAGAAGCCAGTATGACCTCGGACAGATCGGCCTTCGCGAAATTCGCCTTTGAGAGCTTGAGGCCTGATAAATTGGCAAAGCTGAGATTTGCCCCGGAAAAGTTCGCGTTTTCGATCAGAGCCTTGCTCAAGTTCGCTTTGAAAAAATTCGATTCGGTGAGATCGCAATCGGCCAGCGAGGTCCTGCTGAGATCCGCGTGGGAAAAATCGCATCTGGAGAAGATGGCTTTCTTGAGGCACGAGCCCTCGAGCTTGGTCTTGGACAAATCCGAGCCTGAAAAGTCCGATTCGGTAAGGTCGATCTCCGACAGGTCGGCTTCTTTCAAGTCCGCCCCATAGAGCCTGACCTTGCTGATTTTCTTCAGACCGATCTTGGTAACGGCCTGTTGAAACAGCGATGCATCCGACCCGTATAGAGCAGCGTGCCTTACGAGTTCTTTTAACGAACTCGCCTTACCGGCAAAAATTACTTCACCGGTTCTCCTGTGCTTGATCTCAAATTTGGGCAAGTTTCAATTCTCCTGGGATCGTAATTTGCGGCGAATTATAGCACAGGCGAAGGGAAAAGAAGTATCCTTTCAGTTAACAGGAACGTTCGCCGAAAAGACCGGCCTTCGCTTTTTCGTCGCTATGCAAGGCTTGACACGAGAGGTCTTCAGCGCAAACAATATTTAAGAAACTCCGGCCCGAGGGAAATAATTGCGAAAATGGTGCCGGCCTAACCGATACGGAGGTGAGCATGGCTTCTGACACTGGAACGCAGACGGTTGACCGCTCAACGCGACGTACTACCCAGGGGGCGTTTCGCCTCCTCGACGTGTTCGGCATAACTATTACTCTGGATTATTCCTGGCTGATAATTTTCTTGCTGGTACTGTTAAGCCTTTCAGGTGGTTACTTTCCATTTCATTTTCCAGGTCATACCTTGACGGTGTACTGGCTCACCGGACTCATTGCCACAGTGCTTTTTTTCGCAAGCATACTCGTGCACGAGCTTTCTCATGCATTGATCGCAAGGCGGTCCGGCATCGACATCAAGGAAATCACGCTGTTCATCTTCGGGGGCATGGCCAAGATCAGCAAGAATGCCTCCGATCCGTTAACGGAGCTGAAAATCGCTGTAGCAGGACCGTTGAGCAGTTTCGTTCTGGCCATAATCTTCTGGGCCGTGAAAAACGCATTGACTCCGGGTATGGTTCAGGCCGTATTCGATTATCTGGCCTGGATTAATGTAGCCCTCGCGATTTTCAATCTGGTTCCCGGGTATCCCCTTGACGGCGGCAGAATACTCAGGGCTTTGGTCTGGTGGCGCACCGGCTCTGAGGCTCGAGCTACCAAATGGGCTTCGGACATTGGGAAGGGATTTGCCTGGGCCTTGATTATTCTCGGAGGAATTCAGGTTTTCTCGGGGTCCCTGATCGGAGGTTTGTGGCTCCTGCTCATCGGAATGTTTCTCAGAGGCGTGGCAGAGGGTGGCTATCAGGAAGTCCTGATGCGCCAGGCCCTTCACGGTGTCAAAGTTCGGGAAGTGATGGTGGAAAACGTTGTGTCGGTGCCCCCGGATCTGCCCCTCGACGAGTTGGCGCAAAAATACTTTCTGAAGTACGGCTACGGTGGATTTCCCGTGGTTGAGGATGGTAAACCGATCGGTATAATCACTTTGTCGCAGCTGGGAGAGGTGTCGGACGAAAGAATCAAAACCGAAACCGTCAGGCAGGCAATGACCTCCATAGACTCGGATTTGTCCATAGACGCTCAGGCTTCGCTGGTAGACGCTCTGCAGACAATGATGCAAATCGGTTCAGGACGACTCCTCGTCTTGGAGGGAGACAAAATGATCGGAATGATAACAAAAACCGGCCTGGTGAGATTCCTCGAGATAAGACGGGTTCTGGAGCGGTAGAGTTACAAGAATGCTGAAGTTGACGCAAGAACGGGGATCTGTTGTAAGGCCTGCTTTCATCTTTGCAGCCCTTCTCCTAGTGTATTACTGCTGGATGACAGGACTCACCTTCAAGTTTTCCGAGACGTCCGTTTTCCCGACGTACAACATGCTGGCAGCGAGCTTTCTCAAAGGGCAACTGAACATTGATGAAAATCCCCCGGTGGACTACCTTACTTACAACGGGAAGAAATACCTGTACTTCGGACCCGGCCCAGCCATTTTCCACATGCCGTCTTTGATTCTCGCTGGCAGGCCCACGCCTACCGGCCTGATTGTCATCATCTTAGTGGCCGGGGCAGTTGCGATTTTTCACGCCATCCTTGGCCTGTGGCAGCATTCTGATAGGCCCCTGGGGGTCGAGAGGAGCCTTTTTTCTATCGTATTTGCTTTCAACGGCTATTCATTGCTAATGGCGACCATACCTTCGATTCATCACGAAGCGATCTGCTCAGGAATGTTTTTTCTGTTGGCAGGTTTGTATTATGTGTTGAAATCCATGAAAAACGGTTTTGAACTGAGTTTGTCGGAAGCGCTTGTTTCAGGCACTTGTTTCTGCTTTTGTTTATTGAGTCGTTTCTCTTACGTGTTCACAGTGATTGTTTTGGTATTTGTAGTGACGGCAGGGAGGCTGAGGAATTCAGCAGGATTGTCTGCGAGGAGTCTTTTCCCGGTGGCTGTATTGGCGTTTGTGGCTTCTACAGGAATAGTAGCTGCGCTCGGATACAATTACCTGCGCTTCGGCAGCCTTGGCGATTTCGGAGTCGGCTATATGCAGACCCTGTACCGTGAGTATTTCTTGCATGGCAATTATCTCAGGTACGATCATATTCCGTACAATTTATGGGATTACTTTTTTCGTATTCCCCAAATGCTGCCGGATTTCCCTTATCTTGGGCTCCCGTTTCACATTCTGGAGATTAAATCTCTGCGATCCCCTGATTTTTTCCTGATGCACGTGAACGAGCTGTCAGTGTCAGTCTTCGTGCTGATGCCGGTTTTGCTTTTTTGCTTTTTCTGCAACATTCGGGAGCAGTCCGTAGGGACTGAGATTGACAGATCTTTTTCTAGAGTACTGTCGGCATCCATAGTATTACAGGTGGTCCCGTTGTCGTTAACCATCGGCAGTATAGTAAGATACTACTTTGATTTCCTGCCCTTAATGCTTATAATGGCATTTGGGGGTTACATGCGAATAAGGGGAAGACTCAGTCACAAATACTTAACTCTTGGATTAACTTCCGCTGTGTCGCTCCTATTCAGCTTTTTTCTTTCGATTGGCGCAATGTTTTTTTACTGGAATTTCATTAATTACAGGTCGCCCTTGCTAGGGCCGTGACGAGAGCCGGACCGACTAGTTATATTTATCATCAAAGCGTCCGGAATATTAGAAAATCCAAAATGCTAAGGGGTGATGAATTATGAACACGAAGCGAAAGATCAGGGCCAAAGAGGTCATCCATGATATTCGCAACGGCATGAATCCCTCGGATCTGATGGCCAAGTATCAATTTACCCTGAAGGGACTGCGAACCGCCTTTCAGAAGCTGGTGGAAGTCCAGGCCTTGAACAAGTCGGAATTGAACGACCTGAGGTCCCTGTATGACATTTCTGTGAAGGGTTTGCGACAGTTTCGCCGCAAGCAACTCAGTGCTCCTCTGAAAATCTATGATGGAGGTGACCCCTTTAAGAGCGGAATTGTTAAAGATATCTCCGAGAAGGGTATTTGTATTCAAGGAATTCAAGCAGAAGTCGGAGATCTCAAGAACTTCATTATTCGCCTAGGGCTGTTCGGCCATAGCCCCACAATGGTTTTCGAGGCAAGGTGTCGCTGGATAGAAAAAGACCTCGCTTCCGGAAAGACCAGTCTCGCAGGGTTTGAAATAACGAACATTTCTTCCCTGGATTCGCGTGAATTGAACAGGCTTATCGCCACTTGAGCCATTTTTTCAGCCGGACGCTTCCTTATTCGGATTGCTAAAGGCGTCTGAAGTGTCTCAATTAATTAGTGATGGCAAGCAATTCTTTTGTTAGCTCGGCTGCCTGAAAACGGAAGGAGAAGAGTCCTTATGGCTGCTAAGAGAGAAATTAGAGCCAGAGAAATAGTGAGTGACATAGCCGCCGGAATCGGCGATGGCGAACTAATGGACAAGTACAGGCTCACTTTCAGGGGCCTGCAAAGCGTCTTCAGAAAACTCGCGGACTCCAACCTCGTCGATCCCGAGGTTCTGCAGGCCAGAATTGTGCCCCAGTTGAACGGAGAAACCTCCATAGTCATCAGATCCCCTCGAAAAGACATATACATGCCGCTCACCGTCCAGGACGCAGCTAATCCGGACCTGCTCGGCATAGTTACCAACATCACGGAACGAGGCCTCGCAGTAAAAGGCATGAGCGCAGCCATAGACGAGGTTAAAAAGCTTGCAATAAAGCCCGAAAAATATTTTCAGCTCAGATCTTTCTCGCTCAGGGCAAAATGCCGATGGGTGAAACCGTCCAATGGAGCAGAGGAAACGTTGGCAGGATTCGAGACAATAGCCATAACTCAGAGGGATCTACAGAAATTGAGAAACCTGATCGAGACGCTGGACTACATGTACAGATGAAAACCAGTCCCAAAGAGGCTGTTCAATCCAATATGGCGAGCGTAGCTATCCAAATCGGCCTAGTACTAACTCCCATGGCGGAAAGCGCCATGGAAGTTGATACAAATCAGTCAAAAGTTTTGGCAATTACCTAAATCAACCTGCGGGCTATGGTCATCTTTTCGGCTTCCTTGGCTCCTTCGTAAATCTCTAGAATTTTGGCGTCCCGATAGAAACGTTGGACGTCGTATTCATCAATGTAGCCATAGCCGCCATGCATCTGAAGGGCCTTGTCGCACACCCATACAGCCATCTCGCCTGCATAGTATTTGGCCATGGCGTTCAGTGACGGATCGGTCCTTCCCTGATCCTCATACCATGCGGCCTTATATGTCAGAGTCCTGGCCAACTCTATCTTGGTGGCCATTTCCGCCAGTTGAAACTGGATCGCTTGATTAGTGAATAGCGGCCGGCCGAAAGTTTTTCGCTCCTGGACGTATCTAAGGGCTTTGTCCAACGCCCCTTGGGCCAGCCCTACCCCCTGAGCTGCAACCATTGTCCGCGTGGCATCAAAAAACTTCATCAATTGGTAGAAACCGAATCCCTCTTGCCCGATGAGATTCGTCTGGGGGACCCGCACTTCATCGAAGATGATTTCAGCTGTATCGCTGGCTCGTATCCCCATCTTTCCTCTGATTTTGTGAGCAGAGACTCCAGGCCTGTCGGCTTCGACGAGAATTATGCTTTGACGCTTGTGCCGCTCTTCAGCGTCCGGATTGGTCACGCAGAAGACGCACATGAAGTCACAAATTGTGCCATTGGTAATGAACATCTTCGTGCCGGTGATCACATAATCACTACCGTCCTTGACCGCTCGCGTACGAATCCCCGCTACATCTGTTCCTGCGTCCGGCTCGGTGAATGCTCCAGCCGATATTGCTTCTCCACTCACGAGGGGCGGCAAGTATTTCTTTTTCTGTTCATCCGTGCCGAAGAAAAGGATGTGTTCGGAACCAAAAACCGCAGCTGTAACGCAAAGACAGAGTCCGAGATCAATGCGGCTGAATTGTTCCGTTATCAGGGCCTGCTCCACAAACCCCATCCCCGCTCCCCCGTATTCCTCGGGTATTACTGGCCCTACAAGCCCTGCTTCGCACGCCTTTTTCCAGACATCGCGAGCGTATTTTTCTTCCCGGTCGTGCTCTTGCGCGACTGGGGCCATCTCGTTGACAGCAAACTTGTAGGCTGTATCTTGAATCATTCGCTGTTCTTCTGTCAGATCAAAATCCATATCCAACCTCCTTGGCTCGTGAATTTTCCGAAACACTCTTGGTTTTGAGAGTTGATTCACGAATCAAAAATACATGCAAGCAGATCAGGAATCAACGTACCTTTGAGCCTTTCTTTCATTGAAAATCGCATTCCAGAAATCCATCACGTGGCCGACAATTCATACCACTTCGCTTTCAAATATGTAAAATCGGGGAGGC
>JACRDE010000512.1 GCA_016212935.1 Desulfomonile tiedjei
ACTGCTTCAACAATATGCCGCTCTGGGCCATGTCGAAGATCGGGATAATTACCTGAGCCCCTTTGGTTTTGGCCTTTATGAGGCCCGCAGAAAAATCCGACGAGCCGGTGGGATACACTTCTGCCCCCAGGTTTTCCCACCCGAATTTCTGCGCGGCTATGCCGAGGGTGCCGTCCGCAGTGGCCTTTGCCCAAAGCACGTCCTGGTGCATGGCGAACATCTTGTTAAACCCGAATTCTTTTTTTATGAATTCAAGCGTCTGAACAAGATATCCTACCAAGTGTTTGGCGTTCAGACATACTCTGAAGCAATATTTAAACTTTTCCGGATCAGACTTGACCTTTTCCTCGGATTTGGGCGTCATAGCGATGGTTCCAAGCATGGGCACCTTGTACTTGGCAAGTAAATCCATCCCTGCCAGAAGAGCCTCAGATCGGAATGGCCCTACGACGATTGCGACCACCTTTTTCTCGGTGATGAGCTTCTCGATTCCGAGTAGCGCCTCCTGCACTGGCACGCCGGGAGAAAAGTCTCTAAGATCAATGGTTTCAAGCTTGATCGGCCGCGAGGATGCTCCAACCTTCACTCCGCCTTTGGCGTTGATTTCGTCCACCGCCATCTGAACGGCCATCAAGGATTCTTTGCCTTCCAGCGCCGTAAGGGAGGTGGGCACGCCGATGAGGATCGGGTCTTGGGCAAGAGCCGTGGCTGCAGTCCACGAAGCAGATAGTGCCAGCAGCAAGGTGATTGCCACGAGAAGCCTTTTCATGATGCCTCCTTTATATTGTATGATCCAGCACAGTTGGAGTTAACGGCCAGGCAAAAAATCCAAGATTAACGGTTGGTAGTAATAAAGAAGATCAGCAGGAGGAATTCCCTTTTTCTATCCCCCTTTAAATAAAGTCTATGGGGGTAATAGGAAAATGTCAATCGCTTTCTCCGTGGCCACATAATACAATTCCATTTGTGGGTAGAAGAAAGTAGTTTATGTTTTCTCGTCTGTTCGTCGCAATGATGTTGACCAATGGCCTCAGAGGTCCATCGTGCCGCCCTCTCGCGCTCCCTCCACAATTATGGCCGGATTCTTCTCGTGAACCATGGCAGCACAACTCTCCACCAAGGCGGCAGCTTCCTCATCGGTTCTCCAGGGATCGTGATGAAAGAGCACAAGCTTTTTCACTTCAGCTTCCACAGCAAGCCTGGCAACCGACTCCACATCCGAATGCCCCCAACCGCGGCGAGCCTGGATCTCTTCAGAGGTGTACTGACAATCGTGGACGAGGATGTCCGCTGCCATGCAGAACCGAACGAAGTCCTTGAAACTTGTACCGGCCCATCCGTTGTCGAGTAATTCGTTGTCAGTGAGAAAAACAAATGCTCGCTTGCCTTCAATGAACTTGAATCCCATTCCACCCTGTGGATGCTGGATAGGATGGGGTTCAACAACTGCATCGTCGAAGTGAATGGAGCCTTTGCGCATTTCTTGACTGGGCTCGATTCGAGCTTTGAGATCCTCGAATCTGATGGGCCATGTTCCATCTATGTAGTTCGAGCTGAAAACCCGCTTCAACCCTTCAATGCCCTGGCGGCATCCATCCAACATGATGTGGCTGCTGTCATGAAAAATCGGCGCGAAGAAAGGAAATCCCAGGATATGGTCCCAGTGGACATGGGTCAACAGCAAGTAAATGTCCAGATGCTGATTGCGCCGCAAAAGGTGATCACCAAGGCGACGGATACCTGTTCCCGCGTCGATCACGATGATACGGCCGCAGTCGAGATTCACTTCCAGGCAAGTGGTATTCCCGCCGTACTCGACAGTTTCCGGTCCAGGTGAAGCTATAGAACCTCTAGTCCCCCAAAAGGTAATTTTCATGTTATTCTCTTGTTACCCGGATCGAACATAGTAGGCTGCCCCTTGATGTCAAAAAGCCGGTTACTCGTTGAGTTCTCAGCTCCACGCCTCGGGGCTCACCGGCCGCTCGAGGGGAGACGCTATAAGCTTCGTAGCAGGTAATAACGATTTTAGTCACTAGAATATCGTTTAGCAAGCCTAGATCAGCCTCTCGCGAAGGATCCTTAAGAGCTCGATCATTGCCGGCGAGCTAAACAGGCTGTATCCACTACACGCCCCAGGAGTATCAAGAATGTTGAGCACACGGGCAGATAGCCCTTGGGCTTCGGAAATTGAGGGACTGAGACAAAAGAGTCTATATAGGGTAATGCCCAACGTGTCCGGACGGCCCGGAAGGATCGTGAAAATCAACGGTCGCGAGGCCTTGAATTTCTCAAGCAATAACTACCTTGGCCTTGCTGATCATCCCAGGATAATCCAAGGCTTGATAAACGGGACGCAGATGTACGGCGCTGGGGCCACTGCATCGCGTCTCATAGTGGGAAACGGTGAAGCTCACAGGGAACTGGAATCGTTCATCGCCCACTGGAAAGGTGTGGAAGCCGCCATTCTCTTCGGAAGCGGCTATCAGGCCAATGTTGGCGTGCTTTCCTGTCTCATGGGAAGAGACGATCTTATAATAAGTGACGAGTTCAACCACGCGAGCATCATAGACGGATGCCGCCTGTCCAGAAGCCGTGTGATGGTTTATCCTCATTTAGACTTGAACAGGGCGGAGGACTGTCTAAGACTGGGCGGATTCCGCAGAAAACTGGTGGTAACCGAGTCGGTATTTTCCATGGAC
>JACRDE010000513.1 GCA_016212935.1 Desulfomonile tiedjei
AGGCTATTCCATGTCCCGTATCCTCCACAACGAGGGCGACGTAATCGCCGGGGGTGATTCCGACGTGCGCGTTGCAGAAATCATTATCCAGGCTAATGTTGCGCGTCTCGATGGTTAACTTGCCGCCTTCGGGCATGGCATCCCGTGCATTGACCGCTAGATTCATTAGTACCTGTTCTATTTGAGTGGGGTCGGCATCGGCTTCGGCTAAACCATCTGACAAATTGAGTTCGATTTCTATCATACGAGGGATGGTCCGGCGCAAGAATTTCTCTACTTGATGTATCTGTCTGTTCAAATTGAGGGGGATCGTCTTCGGTTCAACTTTTCGACTGAACGTAAGTAGCCGCTGAACCAATTCCGCTCCGCTTCTGGCGGCATGCAGTATTTTCTTGAGATCGTTATACTCTGGATCGCTCTGCCTTCTTTCTGACATGAGGAGCTCTGAGTATCCAATAGCCACCTGAAGTAAGTTATTGAAATCATGAGCTATGCCTCCGGCAAGCGTTCCGACCGCCTCCATCTTCTGTGCCTGTAACAACTGTTTTGAAAGCTCCAGGTGCTCGGTGATGTCACGTTTCACAGCAACAAAGTTGATAATTTCACCCCTAGTATCACGAACCGGCGAAATAGTTGCATCCTCATAGTATATGCCGCCGTTTTTCTTCTTATTCGTGAGCCGTCCATTCCAGGTTTTTCCTGAGACGAGAGTATTCCACAAATCTTCACGGAATTCCGAGCTATTCTGCAAGGTCCCGAAAATCCCGAAGGTATCGCCGAGGAGTTCCTCTTTAGTGTACCCGCTCACATGTTCCATGGCAGGGTTCACGTACTCGATACGTCCATTGCGGTCAGTGATGACCACAGCCTCTGCGGCCTGTTCAACAGCCGTTGCCAATCGCCTCTGATCCTCCTGAGCCTTCTTTCGAGCGGAGATATCCCGGAACGTTACCTGAACCGCCACTTCTCCTCCGTGAAACAGCGGCACAGCAGCCAATTCCACATCGATTGTTCGGCCGTCGATGCGAATCAGCTTTTGTTCTAGCGGAGGTTGTGGTTCACCTTTTCGCAAGTCCTCCAAACGATTCCTCACAATTACAGCATAGTCCGGATGCACAACCTCCATAATGGGTCTACCGATCAATTCCTCGCTGCTAGCTGCTCCGAGGAGATTCACCGCAGCGGGATTTGCAAAAATGAAACGCCCATGAAGATGTAAGGCAATGCCGTCCGGAGAAAGCGCTACTACCATGCGGTATCGTTCCTCACTTTCCCGGAGAGCCTCCTCCGCCCGCTTTCGCTCTATGGCCTGAGCCAGGACGTTGGCCACGGCTTGGCAGACGTTTACGTCCTCCTTGGTGAATTTGCGCGTCTTGCTGCTATGCACCCCCATGACCCCGAAAGGTCCGTGTTCGCCCGAGATGAGAACACTGATGCCGCTAACGATTTCGTGCTCGTGAAGCAAGGGTGGTCCGCTAAACCTGGATTCAGTGGGAAGATTTTCAACAATTACTGGATCATGGGCTTGCAGTGTGTAGCCTGCTTGCGATTCCGTACCCGCTCCAACTTTAGCGGTGCCTACCAGTCCGGCTCGCCACCCTAGGCCGGCTCTTAACAGGAATTCACGACCATTCGGAAGGAGTTCCAGGATTTTTGAATACTCGCATTCCAAAGCCCGTGCCACTTTTTCAACTGTTTGATCCATCAGCGCAGACAGGTCCTCTCCTGCCAACGCAATGCGACCGAGATCCGCAACCGCAGCTTGCTGGGCTATGCGTGCATGGATCAGTTTCTCGGCTTGTTTGCGTGAGGTAATGTCGTTGAGAATGGCACGAGAACGAATTATAGTACCTTCAGCGTCACGCTCTGCCGTAGCGGTCAAGAGAACGTCGACTACTTCCCCGGATTTCTTTACAAACTGCAAGGGCTCGTTCTTGGAAAGGCCGGTCTCCAAGAAATTTGGAATGGCCAGCGAAAGGGCGTATCGCCTGGATTCTTCAGTTTGAAAATCAATGGGACTCCGCCCAATCACTTCATGACGCTCATAGCCCAGAAATTCGAGCCAGTAATCACTCACACCGACTAGTCGTCCGCTGCGATCAATGGATTGAATCAGGGCAGGCGTTTTCTCGTAAAGGTCACGATAGCGTCTTTCGCTTTCCCGCATCGATTCTTCTGCACGCGTGACCACTGCTTGCACATTCCGAGCGCTTATGCTCATGAGAAAAGCAGCAAGAAAGGCCGTCAAGAGCGCGGTTACAGATACGGAGATCACCCGGTAGGATGCCTCAGCACTGGACATCACGGATACAGTAAACCACCCGCCAATTAGTATGACGGCTATACAACCTGGTACTGCTGTACGAGTAAAGCGGGCAAACACGGAATCACCTAATGATATGCGATAGAATAGAGAATCCGGTCCATCGAAAAGCAGAGCGAAACTCAACAAAATGAAGCCGATCGCTGTGGGCAGAGCTACTGGGATCAGAGGTCCTCCGTAAAGAAAAGGCGTACCGTACCAGTATCCGATAGCCAATACAGCCCCAAGTGTTAGAGAGACAACGGCAAGCACCGAGGTTACAAGGTCACTGGATCCACGATCAATGGAAGACGGAAAAGAATATAGAATGGCCAGGGAAATAAGAGCAAATATGACCGCTGTTAGGGGTGACATACGAGCTATCACAAAGCCACCAGAAGCAACTGACTCCTTAGCTATCCATCGCTCAATATCGAGTGACTCTCCGCCAAGAAGGAGGAGTGCAGACTGAGCGAAAAGCGCTATACAGAAAAGCAGTGTGAAACCGGTCGCGATGCGCAAGCAGATCTGAAGGATGCGCTGTCTGGATCCTCGTTGTCTCAACAGAAGACAAGTCCCGAGCAATGTGAAACACAAGGCCGTGGCGGGGGCAACGGGCACGAATCCTTCTTTGATGCGGGCTATCCAAAGCCGATCGAATGTCCACTCAACCAACACTGCCATTCCCAAAAGAACCACCAGGCCAGCAGCAACCGGTGTGACGTACTCCGCTGCCGTAGAGGTTAGGCTGCGCATAGAGTACTTGAACATGGCTTGTTCCCTCCGATCACGTATGAGAGACCAGCCGCCGAATCTCCCGAACGTGGTTCATGCTTGTACCGCGATTAGCTGTGAAGCCGCAGAGGCTCTCTTGATGATTGAGGCCGGTCCGACACCTTCCCCGTGCACGCTCCCCTCTCCGTAAAGGTATTCAGCACTCTAAGTAAGATGAGAACCTCGGATGGCACGAATTAACATTTCTTGGCCAACCAAATGCCGTAGGGTAGTAAGACCCAAGCCCCTCAAAGATACTGAACAATTTGGTCCCTGACAAGTACCAATAGTCATTATTGACGTTTCCATGAACACGCACGACCGGATCTGGTGACAGCCTGGTTGACTGCCGGCCTTTGGAGAGGTATCCTACCATGTGTAATACCCCGTTTTTTTGAGCAAGTGGTAACATGTCTCCGTCTGGGCCTGCAGAGGGCTGTCCGCAACGTTTTCGAGGCCAGAGAAATCATAGAATCAGTTCATGAGGCTGATTCCATCGGCTGGTCAAGAACTTCGGTGCCCGATGCCATTCCCATGGAGCTCTCACTAGCTTTGAATTCTTGTTAAGCACGTGTTTCACGCGTTTTGGGGGAATCCTACCGATTCGAAAGAAAACCCTATGGAAGACCGACCAGAGACCACAGACCAGATCCTCAGCAAACTGGAGCGGTTGATAGCGAGAGTGGCCGAACTGGAGGCTTCAGAAGCTGAGTGGAGGAGAGCTGCCGAAAAGTTTGAGGCCAAGGCTCGACTGATGCAGTCCACTATAGATAGCTTCCCTGTGCTGATGTCTTACGTGGACTCGGAGCAGCGCTACCGTTTCTGCAGCAGGACTTATGAAGATTGGTTCGGGGTTCCTTTCGGGGAGATAGAGGGAAAGTCCGCAAGGGAGGTCTTGGGTGAATCCATTTACCAAACGATTCGACCTCACCTTGAGTCAGCCATCTCAGGGAATCCGGTCTCTTACGAATTCGAGTGGAAATTCGGTGATGATAAGACGCGCGAGGTAAGAGTCAATTATGTTCCACACTGGGAGCATGACCGTATCGAGGGAATAGCTATCCTTGTGCAGGATGAGACCGAGCGCAAAGCCGCAGCTAGAAGGCTTGCAGAAGCGAATGAGTTCAATGAAAAAGTCCTTGCCACATCCCCTTTGGGGATAACCACATTTAGGTCTGATGGACAATGTGTTCTGGCCAACGAAGCAATAGGCGCAATTATTGGAGCCACAAGAGAGCAGGTTCTTTCCCAGAATTTCCGAGAGCTGGAGTCGTGGAAGAAATCGGGTCTTTTGGATGAAGCCGAAGAGGTTATGAGCACTGGAGTTCAAAAACGTATAGATGTCCACATTTTCACTGCCTTCGGAAAAGATATATGGATGAATTGCCGACTCAACCGCTTCACTTCGGGAAATGAGCATCACCTCCTCATGATGGTGGAGGACGCTACCGAACAAAGGCGGGCACAAGATGAACTTTGCTATGCCCATGAAAAACTGGAGCAACGAGTGGCGGATCGCACTCGCGAGCTCATCTCGGCAAACAAGCAACTGTGGGATGAAATTTCGGAGCGCAAGAAAATCGAAGAAGCGCTACGTACCAGCGAAACCATGCTGAAAACCATTCTTTCAACTTCTCCGATAGGCATCGGCCTGGCAGAGAATAGAGTAATGAGATGGGCGAACGAAGCATGGATGAAGATGTTCGGCTTTCAGCATGAACAGGAATTTGTGGGACTAGATGCGAGAATAGTCTATCCTTCGGACGAAGAATACGAACTTGTCGGGCGATTACAAAGTGAAAGCCTTGAGACCGACAGGATCATATCCGCAGACGCCACTTTTAGACGCACAGATGGTTCAATCTTCGACGGCAACATAAGACTCAAGGCTTTTGGCACCTCCGAGTCTATTCGCGGCACTATTGCCGTCATTTCAGACATTTCAGAAAGAAAGGTCGCCGAACAGGCCCTCAAAGAGAGCGAGCGACGATACCGCGCCCTTGCCGACAACTCGCTCACCGGGATATGCGTCCACAACGGACGCATTCTTCTCTACGTGAATGACAGGTTCGCAGAGACATTAGGCTATTCTGTCGGTGAGCTTATTGGAAAGTCGCCATTTGAAATCATAAGTCCTGAAGAACGTGACCTCGTGGAAGCACGGACTAACGCAAGACTCTCCGGCAAAGACATTCCGTCACAGTATGAAATGAGAGTAGTTGCCAAGAACGGCGATGTACGATGCCTGGATGCCTGGTCCACCGTCATTGAGAACAACGGCGGTCGGGCAATTCTCGTCAACATGGTGGACGTAACGGAGCGCAAGGAATTCGAAAAGGCACTTCGAGAAAGCGAAGAGAAGTACCGACTCCTGATCGAGAATTCTCCTGTTGGTATTCTGTCCGTCACCACGGACGGCGAGATCATGGACGTAAATAAGAAACTGCTTGAAATCCTTGGATCTCCGTCTGCTGAGGCTACCAGGAAATTGAACATGCTGACCTTTCCGCTTCTGGTGAAAGCGGGAATCTCAGCACTTGTCAGGCGTTGCATGGAGGAGGGCCACCAGATTTCGTCCGAGCTCCCATATACCACAAAATGGGGGAAAAGCCTTTTCCTCAGGGTGTTGCTGACGCCAATACTTGATTCCACCGGCAACGTCACAGGCTGTCAGGCAGTCATGGAGGATTTCACAGCGCGAAGGCAGGCAGAACTCTCCCTTGCAGAGAGCGAAAAAAAACTGAGAGCCATCGTAGAACACAGCACAAACCTTTTTTATTCCCACACGCCTGATCACATACTCACGTACATGAGCCCACAGACAAGACAATTCCTCGACTGCGAACCGTGGGAAGCAATGACCTATTGGACGGACCTTATCAGCGACAATCCTGTAAACGCAAAGGGGGTTGAGTACACCAACAGAGCTATCACGACAGGACAAGTCCAGCCACCCTACGAACTCGAACTAATTGGAAAAACAGGCCGCAAGATCTGGGTGGAAGTTCATGAGAGCCCCGTAGTTGTTAATGGTAAGACAGTTGCAATGGTGGGATCTTTGACTGACATTACAAGGCGCAAACGATCCGAATCGGCCCGCAGACGGCTGGAAGCAGCAGTAGAGCAGACCGCAGAGGCTATTGTCATTACCGATCCGAAGGGCATCATTCAATACGTGAATCCCGCCTTCGAGCGGATAAGTGGTTCCAAGAGAGAAAATGTTGTCCGCGACAAGACAAGCTTTCTAGAAGACTATCAAGACGATCCCGCCTTCTGCGAACAATTCCTGGAAATACTGGCGAGTGGGAAGAACTGGTCGGGTCGATTGTCCAGGACACGGTCAGACGACACGACCTATCAGGAAGACGTCACCATTTCGCCTGTACGCGACGGCCAAGGCAAGATAATAAACTACGTGGCAATAAAGCGTGATATGTCCCAGGAGGTCGCACTTCAGCAGCAGCTCCTTCAGGCCCAAAAGATGGAGGCCATCGGAGTCCTTGCCGGAGGAATAGCACATGATTTCAATAACCTCCTCCAGGTGACCCTGGGTTTTTCGGAATTGTTGTTGGCCGACAAGAAAGAAACAGACTCCGAGTACCCAGATATACAGAAGATAATACAAGCTGCTCACAACGGAGCTGACCTCGTCCAAAGGCTACTAACTTTCAGCAGAAAAGTAGAACCGAACATCAGGCCCGTGAAGCTAAACCAACGCATCAAACAGCTTGAGAAAATTCTCGGCCGCACCATTCCCAAAATGATCAACATCCAGCTTAGCCTGGCAGATGATTTAGCTACCATAAATGCCGACCCCACACAGATGGAACAGATAATCATGAACCTTGCGATCAATGCCAGAGATGCCATGCCTGAAGGGGGCGAGCTGGGATTGAAGACCCGTAACATCACGCTCGACGAAGAATTCTTCCGAAAACATGCTGGAATGAAACCTGGAAGATTTGTTTTGCTCGAAATATCGGACACAGGTCATGGAATGGATCAAGAC
>JACRDE010000514.1 GCA_016212935.1 Desulfomonile tiedjei
AGAATTGCTCCGGAAGCAGTGGCAGCGGTTAGGGAATTCATATCCAAGAAATATGGAGCAAAATATGTTCCAAGCAAGCCCCATGAGTACAAAGGGAGAAAGACGGCTCAGGAAGCTCACGAAGCTATCAGACCCACTTCTATGGAGCTCCCGCCGGACCAGGTAGCGCGTTTCCTCGATAAACCGCAGCTCGCGCTTTACACGCTGATTTGGAACAGATTCGTAGCAAGTCAGTCAGCAGGTGCTGTCTTTGACATGACCACTGCCAATATCAGATGCGGAAAACTGACCTTTCGCGTGACTGGCTCCATCATGAAGTTCGACGGCTTCACGAGGATCTATTCCCAGGAAAAAGAAGAGGAATCAGAATCGCAGAACGGCGAAAAAGACGATGCGGACCGCATGCTTCCGCCGCTCAAAACTGGAGACAGGCTGAAGCTGAAAAGGTTGTATCCTCGCCAGCATTTCACCCAGCCTCCCCCTGCATTCAATGAAGCATCTCTGATAAAGGAGCTGGAAGAACAGGGAATCGGCCGGCCGTCAACGTACGCGGAAACCGTGACGACGATCCAGCGACGAAAATACGTAGAACTTCGAGAGAAGCGTTTCAAGCCAACCCTTCTGGGTCGGATCATCGCCCGGCTTCTTGTGGACAGCTTCCCCAAGCTCGTGAATACCAAATTCACGGCTGAAATGGAGTCTTCTCTGGATCTTATAGAGGAAGGGAGCGCATCCTGGACCGACACACTCTCCCGGTTTTACGATCCGTTTGAATCCGACCTCAAATCGGCCAAGAAGAATATGAAAAACATCAAGCGGGACGGCATCCCTACACGTGAGGCCTGTCCCGAGTGTGGTGAACCTTTGCTTATACGGTCCGGGCGCTATGGTTTGTTCATGGGCTGTTCCGGGTACCCTGAGTGCAGTTATACCCGTAATATAGCTGTAGAAACCGCCCCCACGAAGGAAGCGGTACCCAGCGACGAAAAATGCCCTGAATGCGGAGCGCCCATGCTGATCAGAGAGGGTAGGACCGGAAAATTCCTCTCTTGTTCCAGATACCCGGAGTGTAAAACCGCCAAGCCGATTTCCATGGGGATCAAGTGCCCCAAATGCGGAGATGGAGAAATCGCTCAGCGACGGACCCGCAAAGGCAAGATATTCTATTCCTGCAGTCGTTACCCGGATTGCGACTTTTCAATGTGGAACAGACCGGTGAGCATGTCCTGCACCAACCCGGACTGCGACTCCTCCATCATGGAAGAGAAGCCGTCGAAGAAAGAGGGGCGTATTCTCCAGTGCCCTCAATGCAAGACCAAGATCGCCGGACAGAGCAACCCATAGGTTTTTCTGCCTGAACTATCAGGCGAATCCTAGTCCGATCAACCCATATCTGACCCGACATGTTTCTGAAGAAAGGAGTAAGGATGAAGAATAGGTTCGCGCGTTGGGCTGTTGCGGTTTTGTCTGTTGCAGTAGTCGCGTCTCATGGAGCGACTCTCGTTAATGCAGAGGTTGGAGTAACGGACGACACGATAGTGTTCGGAACGTTTCAAGACATGTCCGGACCGGCTGCTTACCTGGGAAAAATGTGCACGGCAGCGCTCAGTATCTGGCAGAAGTATGTAAACGACGAACTCGGAGGCATAAACGGTCGAAAAATAAAGCTCGCTGTTGAAGACAACAAATACGACCCCGTGCTTACAAAAACGGCCTTCGCCAAACTCATCCATCAGCACCAGGTGTTCGGGCTTTTGACCATCTACGGATCCAGCCCATGCACAGCCATTCTAGAAGATCTGAAAAAAGAGAAGGTTCCTGCCGTCGCGACAGTGGCCAGCGTACAGACAATGTTCGATCCCCCGAATCGTTACATGTTCTGGTATGCGGCAAACGGCCAGGATGAAGGGATACTCTTTGTTGATTACGTAATGAACGACCTCAAAGCCAAAGATCCCAAGATTGGCATCTGTTACCAGGAAGACGAATGGGGCAAGGACGGTCTTCAGGGCGTTGAGATGGCGTGCAAGAAGTATGGGCTTGCGCCTCCGATAGCCGCTCCTTACAAACGAGGAACTAAAAGCCTTAGTGCGGAAGTCATGAAGCTGAAAACAAGCGGCGTTACCCACTGTTTCTATGTGGGATATGCTCCGGTTTACGCCGCATTGTTCAAAGAGGCGGACAAGATCGGCTGGAAGCCTGTGTTCTTTGGGGACTTTGTTTCTGTTGACCCCAGGACCTTTATAGCCGAAGATTTAGCTGACGGCCACTATCACATCTTTAGCTGGGGCCTGAGGAGTGAGCAGGGCGCCGGGTGGAAGAAGATGGAGGAGCTTTTCAATGCAGCGGGCGCTCAAGAGCTGCTTAACGTACCCCTTATGCCGTCGATTTGGGTGCCGCTGATGTTGACGACAAAGGCGCTTCAAGACTGCGGACGCGATCTGACAAGAGAAAAATTCGTCGACGCTATTGAAAAGATCCAGAATTTCGACACTGGCGGGATGGGAATGATCGGATACGGCCCGGACATGAGGAAGGGCACGAAATACTATAGAATTCTGAAGGCAGACGCCAAACAGAAAGTCTTCGTTCCTGTCACGGATTGGCAGGAACCGAGTCTCGTCTGGGGCAAAAGATAAACGGGTGGTAGGTCTTATCAAGAAAGGCGGGTATTAGTCCCGCCTTTTCACTTTCTCGTCTTGTCATACGAAGGCTTTCCGGCGTCTGACAACGGAGCGGCCCATGACAATTGGAAATCCCAGACTATCAGAAGCTGAAGCGCATCAGGAACTAATTCTCATGGATTCCAGGGTAGCTGGAATCATCGACGAGAGTTTTTTCGACAGGTTCAGGCGACGAGATTTATCTCATTTCGATGTCCTGAAAGAGTTCGGCCGGCTGTTCGACGAGACAAGGGTGTGCGGCGGAAAGATTGTACATCTGGGAAAGATCATTTCCAACGAAATCCTCGAATTTCTGGAAAGCGATCCGGATGCGCCTTCAGGGTTACTGCTGAGCACAGCGCTCAAGACGATGGCCGAATCGGTTCCTTTCCTTGGGCCTCTGTTGGTGCCAATATCTGTTGTAGTTGACGATCATGGCTTTGGCAGCCTGCTGGCCGGAACGGGCTTTCCGGAAAAACTGGAACGGCAAGGCAGGATTTTTTTCGTAAGATTCGCGCACATTCTCAACATGAGCAAAGGCTTGCTTTCATCCCAAGAAAACATGAGCCTCAACCCAGTGACTTTCGAGGAACCCTCGCCATTTGAACTGGACGACTCTGAAAATCCCTTCGATCTAGATGACCCGGATACGATTTCTGAGACCACTGCGGCAGTAGTGAAACTTCTTATTAAGATCGCTTTGTCGGCAGGGAATTTCAGCGATCCGGAACGACAGCTGATAGCGGGGATGTTGGAAAGCCTAGGGGAGTCAATATCTCAGTCGCAGTTCGAGTATCTCGTTCAGGAGGCTTCGAAAGAGTCACTGGAAGTCATTCTCAATGGCGTTGCGCATCAGCCTGTATTATTCAAGGAGAGACTTCTCTTATCGGGAATGCTGTTAAGCGCTGCGGACAAACGCGTCGACACCATTGAAAAGAAGCTGTTGGCGCAAGCTTCTCAATTGCTCGGAATATCCAGGGAACGTTACTCTGAGATAGCCAAGGATGCTCTCTATCTTATAAAAGTCCGGAATGCGCACCTTTCGGGTGAGGCCGAAAATGTTGGGGAGCATTCTGTGAAAATCGCTCCACCACAGCGGTCTCTTGTAGCAGGGCCAACACCCGAGATTCTGCGGAGTGCTCGAACACCAGAAACTCCAAGCGAGGTAGCCAACCACGCAAATCCGAAGGATGGCAAAGGCTTGCTCCAGCCATCCGACACCTCCTCCGCACGGACAGAACACTTGCCCGCTGTCGGCTCCGGTCCAGTGCAGAAAGTCTCAAGCGAGAGCAAATCGCCACTCAGTCCGAAAAGCGCTATAACCTGGCGCTGCCCGGCGTGCAATATGCCCCAATTTCGAGAATTCGACGAATGCCCGCAGTGCGGTATAATCGTGGCAAAATTCAAGCAGATACTCTCTCGGAGTCAGTCGATATGTCTACCTGAAGAGTATGTCGAAGTCCCGCCTGAACCCGTGGAAGAGGAACCGGTTTCAGATCGCGACGAACCATCGGAGTCACATTCACTCGCTAATTGTCCTGCCTGTAATGCTCTGTTGCGAACGGGCTCCAAATTCTGCCACTCCTGCGGTAACCGGATCGTGTAATACCGCTGTTGCTATGCAAACACGGAAGAATCGGGGAGGAAAGATTGTCAGCCTGATAACAACCTTATTTCAACGCCTATGCTTCACAAAATACCTTTTCGCAATTTTACTGAAATGAAGGCAAATCCTCATTAGCCGACTTTGGATCTGCAGGACCTGACAGCGTATTTGCTTGTGGATCGAGCCCTTGTGTGCTATTATTCAAAGAAAAGCAACCTGTTGGAGTCAACACAATGAAAATCACTAGCATTGCCCTCGCTGCCTTTTCATTGGTTTTGCTTCCATGGCTGGCCTTCGGCGAGGAACAAATCACCGATCGTTCCGGACGCGTCGTCGAGATAAGACAGCAGCGAGGTAATGCTTCTTACGCATACGACGGCTATAGGAATCCGATTTACGTAGGAATAGGCATTCAAGGAGGCAAAGGCACTCTTGACTACAGGGACCAGCACGGTGTGCATGTAGGTGTCGGTGGTCCAGGGACTCTGCCTTGGGCTGTTCGCGGCACGTGGGGTTCCAAGTGACCTTGCGGTACTTCATCGGTCCACCGGATTCGGGTGCCCCTGATTGGCTGTCCTCGATCCAAGCGTTGAAATAGCGTTTGTTATTTCTCGTATTTGCATATCGCAATCATCTCGAACCTCTCGCCGACCGCAGAGAAACAGCGTATCCATTCACTTACGAGCGGGAAAGAGCATTAGCAAGACATAGTCATTGCTGTAAGTGTTAAATCAGTGCGCAATTCGGGCGGGAATCATTGGCCGATCCGACACGATTTTGGAGAATTACTACAGATAAGCAGTTTTGATTTACACCTGTGCAAATCCTCGGTCAGATTAGCTTCCCTGGCGGATTAGCCAGGTTTTACCGCTGCCAGAGGGATGAGCTTTTCCACGGGCGCAAGTATCAAATCGTGGGGGGATATCTTGTCCAGCATCTCTTCCAGATCGCTTGGATAGGACAGCTCCTCCAGCCGCTCGATAAGGTCGTGATATCGATTCCCCATACCCTGAAGGACCGCGAGTTTCTGTTGCACAGAGGCTTGGGGAACGAAATTGAGGTGGAACAACAATATGCCCCTGCAGTCCCCGTTTTCCTCATCGAACAGCGGGATGAGCAATAGTTTTTCCTTTCCTTCAGGGCCGGAGCTCCATATGGCACTCTCTACTCGAAGGGTGGTTCTTTTACTTCCGCCGATTGCCCTTGCTCTATCGTACCTCGAGGACCTTCCATCGCATATACCGAATTTGCGGATGACCTGAATCCAGGGAGAGCCGGTCGAAACACCGACAGTCGCGCCGTCCGCGACCTTTACCACTGAATAGTGAAGGCCTCCAGCCACTTCTGAGATCACCGGGGCCACTTGTCTCAGCAGTAATCTGTCGTGTTCCCTTATTTGACCGGGTAAAGCGGAAAGCTTCTCCAGGGCATTCAGAAGGAGTCTCGGAAGGATTTCCTGGGGTCTGGATATCCCTACTGTAACGGTTTTTGCCTGATGGCGGATTGTGTCTATGGGGCGTGTCATCTCTTCCACGGCCTTGTTGAGGATGACTATTCCTTTTTCTATTTCATCTCGGACTGCTCCGACAGCCTGCGGAAGATGTTCCAAACCTAAAAAGTAAGTTGCCAATGAGGCCACTGTTGACGCGGGAAGCGCAGCATTCATCTCGTGAGATCCGATGACGGAAAAGATTCGACTCATTTTTGATCTGAGGGCCTTGGGATCCCATGATTCAGGCGTTTCCAGAAATCGAGTGAGCATGGATCGTGTTTGTCTGAGCTCGTCCGCACGCGAGTCTATTGCTTTGGCAGCGTGGAATCCCCAAAGATGCCCGGCAACCGTGGCTAGAACGAAGGCCAGCCCCGCGTCCATCGCAGGAACTTCAATGACTTTCTCAGCGTACTCATTGAATCGAGTCTCTCCTTTTGCCGCAAGCACGAGGGGTTTCCCGTTGTGCGCTTTGAAGATAGCTACCTCCTTCGCAGTATCCTGAACCAGCAAATCGGGGAGATCGTTGGCCACCACAATGGTAAGGGGCTCAGTGGAGAGATCGATGTGTTTCTTGTCTTCCGTGAAATCGCAAGGAATGGACTTGTAACAAAGCTCGCTCAGCTTAATTCGGATCTCGTCCGCTGCGATCTTATTGGGGCCGTTTCCCACCACCGCCCAGTTACGACTGCTGGGGCCGTATTTTTCCGCGGATTCTTGGATAGAACCGCTCTGCTTAAGCACCCATTCGATTTCCGCGGGCAGTCTCTCCAACTCTTGAATCTCCCGATGAATCTCCTCATCGGTCAGGCTACCGAATTCTTTGGCCAGAAGCAGAGCTGTGAGTTTACCTGCGGCAATCTGCGAATAGAATGCTTTGGTGGATGCTACGGCCATCTCTACGTCGCGGCCGTCGCTCGTATAGAAATGGCTGTTGGCTTTAGATACGAGAGGGGAGTTCCTCCTGTTAACTATGGCGTGAATCCATGCCCCTTGAGATCCGGCCACGTCGACTGTGCGATTGGTGTCGGTGGTAGTGCCGCTCTGAGAAATGGCTATCAGCAGCATGTCTACAAGTGGTTCATCCGAGAAGAACCCCGACATTTCGGACGCCTTCCGCCAACCCACTGTGATCCTCGTTCTGGCGAGCGCGCGGTCGATCAGGTAAGCAACTCCCATAGCCGCGACTGAAGCGGTTCCCTGCCCGATAACCATTACCCTCCGAATCAGAGGAAGTCCAGGATCCCTCAAGCGCCCGACGAGGCGGCTGAAGCTGCCCTTGCCACCCAGATCGAAATCCACTTGGCCCGCCAGTTTGCGGTATTTGTCCTTAATGGTTTTTCTAACGCTTAAGGGTGCTTCGTGTATTTCCTTTTCAAAATAGTGGTTGTAAGACCCGCGGAATATGTCCCTGGAATGAATGTAGATGGGTTCTGACTTGGTCTCGAAAGCCTGGCCGTTGTCAAGGTACCGTCCCGTCATAAGGGATTGTCCTCCTGATCCTGAGGATACGGTCACCTGTGTTCCTCCACGTTCGGTCCCCGAGAGAGCGTAAGATCGTCTGGTCCGCGCTGCAAGACCGTAGACTTCCGAGGACAGGATGGTCCCATCATGGACCTTTCCCAAAAACAGGCTTTGACCGCTTCCCTTCTGGCTGAGGAAGAGTTTGTCCGGATGCTGCGGATGTTGCATGACAATTGCCAGTGATCCCTCACACCCGTTCATCACTGCGGAGAATCGATCATCTGGCGACTGTTTATCATCGGTTGCCAATCTGTAAAGGATCGGAAGGATTTTGGCGTCAGTTGTAACGGTTGGGTCTATTTCGTAACCGCGTTTTCGAACCACCTGCTCCACGAGAGTCTTGTAATTGTCCACGTCCCCATTGAGCACAAAATGAGCGAATATGTCGTCCGATGTGAGTAGGTGCTCCTTTTCGTGCAGCGTTCCATCAACGGGGTGGCAGTTGGACAAACTTATGATGCCATTGGAAGCCCATCTGGTGTGCGCCATTATGTTCACTTGCTCAGCGACTGAGGCTGCTTGCCAGAGGATGGCGTCCCTCTGAATCGCCTCCCTCAACCCAGCTGTGTTGTCGCCCAGCCGTCCGACGAGGTTTGCCACCTTGTACACGAACGTGCAAACGATCTGTCCATTTTCCAGAACCTTAGAGCAGGCGTTTCTCCTTACCTCTTTCTTGACGTCGATGACTGAGTCTATCGTGTCCAACGCGCTGCGGCTTGTCGCGTAAGGCCATGCGCACTGAATCGCAATACCCGCAGAGTCCCTGCCGCGCACTTCCAGGCGATCGACATTCTCCAATACCTGTTCCACAGCCCACGCGACAAAGTGAACGGAGCGGCTTGAAGCTGCCGACCTGAGATCCTCGGGCATCAGGTTCGTAGTTCTTTGCACATTGTCCAGGAGTTCCTTCCTGATCTGCCAGAGATGATCCCTAGTGCTTTCCGCTAGCTGTTCGAGGAATTCGGTCCGCCCCTGATGCTCCATGAATCGGTCGATTCCGGCCAGCGCAGTTTCCAGAAGGTCTGCAAGCCTATGAAATTTGTCCAGGGTGGCGGAGTCCCTTACAAGCTCCAGGTGAATGCCGAAGGACATCAGGTTTTCGAACCGGTCCTGCAGATCCTTCAAGGGTTGGGCGAAGCATTGCCAGTCTTCAGACGACACGGTTGTCTCAACATCGAAGATTATCTTGTCCACCCACGAGGAATCAGATGGTTCCAGCCAATGATCATCGCTTATGAATCCAGCTATACCGCACACTTTCAACGTCCTTTCCGGATGGTTGCGTCAGGAGCGCTCCTTCCCCGCAACAAACCGAACCCTGCCCACTTCTGCCGTGAGGAGAGTGACAAATAAATAGCAGTTCTACTTCGTAGGCTCCAGTCAAAAACTCATCAAGTTGTATCCTCTCAGTTGTTAATGGCAACCTGAGATTCTTTGTTGTCATTGCGAGGGCCGAATGCCCTACGCAATCCCAATGATTGACCACCTGAGATTGCTTTACCGCACTCGAAATGACATGTGGTGGAGCTTCGTTGTCTCGAGTAACCGAATGATTACATTAAGTTTCCCAAGCTAGGTGCGACCAAATTACAGACGTCGAATATTAACCTCAGATCGTTGCTCGGAATCAATTGCCAGGCGGAGGTATCTTTTCCGGAAGAGGCACGGGCCTGTTCTCAATTGTCGCTGCCAGGGGAATCGGTCTGAAAATGGCATTTAGATCGGACCAGGTAGAGGGTGAAATGAGTCCGTCGGCTTTGAGTTGAGAAAGGCGTTCCTTTTTTGCAGAGGGTTCTGCTTTGATGAACGGTGCCTCGGAAAGCAGCAATCTCCAAGCGGGAAGCTTCTCAAGCTCCTTCTTGGTAAGCATTGTGATCAGTCCTTTGCGTTCGAGATCCCTGATCTTAACCAGTTGGTCGTACGGCGAAGCCCGGCGATACTCTTTGTCCAGGGCAAGGGCCTCGGCTACCAGAATCGCTTCTGTGGGCACCTTGTAATGCCAGCCCACAATACCGTCGTCTTTCATTTTTTTCAGCGCAGCAAGGGCGTCCAGAGGTATTGTGTTCTCGTAGGTTTTCGCTCCGCTCAAAACCCCACCAGCGTAAAGTCTGGCGTAGGCAAGGAACACAGACCAGTCCACGAGATTCCTTTCGGACAACTTTCCCAGGAATTCCAGCTTCTTCGGAGGAGGAGACTGCATGTATTGAGGCTGATCCACCAGATATTCAGTCAGAAGCATTCTATTGAGAAAATCTCTGGGAATCCTGATATGACTCAATTGGTCGTCACTATTGAGTTCGGACCATCTGCTCAGTCTCTGCAAAGGGTCTGACGGTTCTCTCAGGTACTGGTCTCCCCAGTCGAGCACAAGGAAGGTCATGTCGGACTGTTTCAGCTTCCTGTTGCGCAGCAGATCCGCGGCCAAACGGAGTTTGTCGATCGGCTGTTTGCCCTTGAATTGAGGGGATTCGATTACTCCCGAGACGAGGTCGAACACGTCAAAACCTTCGGCCCGAGCAGTTTCCGAAAAAATCCCTGCCATCATTCCTGAGATCAAGACGAACAGCAGCCCGGTACGGTATATGTGTAGAAGCCTCATTGAAAAACCGATCTCAGCCAATTAGTCTAAGCGGGCACAGATTGCGCGCCCGACAGCTTTGGATTCTCCCTGGAAAAAAGTCCTAAGACATGGAACCAGATAAAATGTCCATAGGAAAAAACTATAGCCATTAACAGCCCAGCGACCACAAATCCTGCAATGGGGATATCTACCACAAAAACAGCGAGCAAAGTAACCAGCATACAAGCGAATCCCGCTGCCACAAATACTAGTGCGAGCATCTGATAGGGTCTTGCCCCGCTTTTTGCTATAGAAAGAGCCTTTCCCGGATTCAGCGCTGCGCCTACTTGCCCCGTGTTGCCAAGTACAAGCAGCGCCGCGGGCAATATGAAAAGAGAAGCTGCGTACACCAGGAGTGTCAAGAGAATGAACGCGTAACCTGCAATCGCAAGGTCATTGAGAAAAGACGCCATCATCAGGAGCAGGAATATGGTTACAGGCACCATGGAATATACCAGAAACACAGCCAGAACCTTTGCGCCGGAGACGATCATCTGTTGTGCTTTGGCGAAATCCCATGCAGGCGGTGGGCTCTGGGGGGACTTTTTGCTCTGGTCCATAACCTTCAGCAGGTAGCCAAAAAGCAGCGTCCATCCGACCAGGTTCAGTGGGAGCCCTATCAGGAATTCCAGCGACATGACAGCGGAAAGGACAAAAGTTATTCCTGCGAATATGGCCAGTGGTTGCCATTGGCCCTGAGAGACAGGATAAGGAATCAGTGAGGGCAACTCCTCATAAAATGGTTTGCCTGCATGAGGCCCTATTTTGGTCTCGTCCTGGGTCGCATTGTCCAGAAGCGTTATCGATGCCAGGGGAGTTCTCAATGCCCTTTGGCTGGGAGGAAACAGCTCTCTGAAATTG
>JACRDE010000510.1 GCA_016212935.1 Desulfomonile tiedjei
AAAGAACAGCAAGCAGGCGAAGCACAAGCCAAACCATATCACTGGAGGTACCCACAACAAACTCGTCCCCATCACGAGCAAGACTCCCAAAATGCTCCCCAACAAGTTCAGTCCGTACGAACGGAGCTTTTCCTGTCTGGTCATCAATCTTCCGCATAATTGACCGATGGGTATAAACGCGAGCACTGTGAGCAAGAAAAAGACCGTCAAAAAGAAGTATGTGGCTATTGTGTTCTCAACAGATGTGGTAGGAGCAAGTCCCATGTGAAGTTGCTCAACAAACGGTAAGTTCCAGATGGGTCTTATCCAGTCGCCGCCGGCCCCGTGCCGGATGATTGCGAGCAATAACATTTGAAAGGACAAAACGGGGATGGTCAGGATGAGAGGAATGCTTTCGAGCGTAGCAAGAGCATAGCCCAGCCCGAGACCTGCGAAACATGCCAGGAGCGAAAAATTCTTGTAGAACGCGAAAAGAGGAATGTCCTCTCCCTGCCATCGAATGACCGCAAGCTCGAGAAAAAGTGCCAATCCGGCCGAGGCTGCAATTGCAAGATCTGCATATCTGGAGGATATCTGGTCCAAGAAACCAGCCTGATCCTGACTTGCGAGGTCGACAAAGCCGGTTATACGCTTAAAAGAGTATTCCACAAGAATGCACAGGGGCAAAAAACCAAGAACTACGTAAGCTAGTATCGTGTACCCTATGGATGAAGAAGTGGATTCGAGCATAAGCGCACTGCATATTGCCAGGATGACCGGCAATAGAGCGGCTAGTAACAGCGTGAATTTCAGGAGGCGAAGATATGATGTCGTCATAGTAGTGTGCAATTGCTCCCATATGGTAGATCTCAGCACGGTTGTTAATGGCAGACCCGATAGAAGAACGTGGCGCTACTTTGTCGTAAAGGCCGATTCTGTCGAATCGGACTCAAAATAGCCGGTTAGCACGTTCTTGTGGCAGCCTCTTCCAACAATAACAGGCACAACCCGACTGAGCGCAGGGTCTTCAAAAAAATCGTATTCTGGGCCGGACACGGTCGTCAAGTCTGGTTATGCCTTCTTCTCGGGCCATTTCCAAGGCGTAGGTATACTCATCTCTCGTAACCGACCTATGTACTCCGGGTCTGCCGATAGCTCTTCCGCAGGGCCTGTATTGATCCATTACGTTCACGTACGTGTTGCGAGAGATCCCTGCTAAGAATCGCATGGCTTTGCGGGTTTCCGCCAAGTCATCGGGCATGACCAGATGGCGAACCAGGAGTCCTCTAGTGGCTATCCCCTGCTCGTTGATCTGCAGATCGCCAACCTGACGGTGCATTTCCGCTATGGCAGCCTGAGCCACTTGCGGATAATCCTCCGCATCCATGAGTTCCTTGGATATCTTGGGGTCCATGAATTTGAGATCAGGCATATAAATATCCACGATGCCGTCAAGTAGCTCCAGGGTCTCAACCTTGTCATATCCTCCGGTGTTGAAGACCAATGGGAGCCGCAATCCATTCCCAGCCGCCCAGTGAACAGCTTCAAGGATTTGTGGGACCACATGTGAGGGGGTGACGAAATTGATGTTGTGGCAACCCATCCCCTGCAATTTGAGCATGATTCGTCCGAGCTCGGTATTGTCTACTTTTTCGCCCTCCATAAGGTGGCTGATCTCGTAATTCTGGCAGAATATGCATTTGAGATTGCAGGAAGTGAAGAATATCGTGCCGGATCCTGCGGAGCCCACGAGTGGTGTTTCTTCGCCGTAGTGAGAATGAGCGGACGCGACCATCGCATCGGCTCCAAGGCCGCAGAAGCCTGTTTCATCCTTGAGCCTGTTAACCCCGCAATCTCGAGGGCACACTCGGCAATCTTTGAGCAAGTCCCGCGCCCTGGTGATGTTTTCCTGGAACGAGCCTTCCTGTATTGTCTTCAGATAAGCGGGTTCAAACATTCGTATCTTCCTCTCATTCGCGCAAAGGTAGAGCGAGTTCACGTTGCGAGAACATACGAATCTCCAACCAAAATAGTCTCGAAAGTCACATAAAAATGTAGGGTAGGGCCTGCGTCAAGTTTTCTCATACGAGCTCCCATGAGGAAAACCGCCACAACGAAACATGAAAACGTCGCACTAGGCCGGGCATCCGAAACTGTCTCAAAATAGGTTTGCGTAACGAAACCGTGGCACGCGCTTCTTCTCCCGGCAATAAATTACCGGTCTACTGTCTCGCGTCCCTCCGGGACGCCAGCCATCTGAGCCCCATTGGGGCGACTGAAAATAGCCCGGTGCTTTTCTCGTTCCGAGGCAGAGCCTGGGAACGAGAACGTTCATCACCTTCGTGGCACGATTCTGGGCATCAAAACAGTTTTGAGGCAGTTTCATCCTGCCGGTCCCCAACAAGTCGTATTCATAGAGTTCGCATTCAAACGACAAAGGGAGCAAACTTACTTATTTGAAAGCGAATTCGTGTCAATACTCCACGGAGTGTAGACACAGTCCGTGCGGCGGAGCCTTGGGACCGGACTGTGATCTATTACGCGATTCCAGGACCCCAAGAAAATCAGAAGGACCGATTTTCCCGGTACCCACTAGCACAAGGGTCCCAACGATGGAGCGCACCATGTATCTCAAGAAACCAGTGCCGCAGATCGTGAAAGAAAGCAGCCCTAAATCCTCGTCCGAACACCAATCCGCTTTGATAATCCGCCTCACAGTGGAAGGCGTGCCGTCCGTCGGATTGCCGAAAGCCGCAAAATCGTGGGTTCCAACGAGGTGAGACGCTGCTTCTTTCATGGAATCAAAATCCAGGGTGTAGGGAACGTGCCACCAATAGAACCGATTCAAGGGAGATCTGAGCGGCCGATTGAAAATCGAATAAACATAAATTTTAGAAAAGGCAGAGTGCCTTGCATGAAAATCATCCGGCGCGACGGCCAACTCCCGAATCATCACGTCCTGAGGCAATAGCGCATTCAGGCCCTTCTGTAGATCCGACGCCGGCCGGTTCCATTCAGCCGAAAAATGCCCCACCTGGCCTGTCGCGTGAACTCCTGCATCCGTGCGTCCAGCTCCGTGAACTCGAATCAGTTTGCCGAGGATGCGCGCTAGTGCCGTCTCCATGGCGCCCTGAATCGTGGGCAGCGCTTTCTGGAGTTGCCAGCCGTGATATGCAGTCCCGTCGTATTCAACTGTTGCCATGAATTTGGTCATGGTTAGCTATCGCGCACAATCTGCGTCAAGCGGCTTCTTGAGCCTGTTTGCACATTTTCAGGAAGTACTGATGAACGCGATCGTCTGGTGTGAGTTCCGGGTGGAAGGCCGTAACGAGCATGGAGCCTCTGCGCGCGGCCACTATTCGCCCATCCTTGAGACGGCTGAGCACCTCCACTGCGCTTCCCACCTCTTTGATCACTGGAGCTCTTATGAAGATTCCGTGAAATGGACCGCCTTCGAGGCCTATCATGTCAAGGTCTTCCTCGAAACTGTCCACCTGTCGACCGAAGGCGTTTCTCTCCACCACCATATCCATGACCGCAAGTATCGGCTGTTTCATCCCCACATCTTTGGCCATGAATATCAGGCCCGCGCAGGTTCCCCATAGAGGAACGGATTTGGAGGCGTCCTTCAGGGGTTCCAACAGTCCGTACCAATCCGCCAGTTTCCCCATAGAGGTGCTTTCTCCTCCGGGTATGATCAGACCGTCGAGACCTTTCAGATCCTCAGGGAGGCGAACTTCAACAACCTCGGCCCCGAGTCGCTTCAGGATTTAGCAATGCTCCCTGAATGCTCCTTGGAGGGCCAATACTCCGATTCTCATCGTTCTCGCTACCATCCTCGGACTGCAAGGCGCTCTGACTCGGGCAAAGTGGTCACTCCGATACCCACCATGGGCTCACCAAGCCCCTGGCTCACTTCGGCAAGAATCTTTGGATCGTTATAGTGTGTCACAGCCTGAACAATGGCCTTGGCCCGCAATGCAGGATTGCCGCTCTTGAAAATTCCGGAACCGACGAAAACGCCGTCCACGCCGAGTTGCATCATAAGTGCTGCGTCTGCTGGGGTAGCTACTCCTCCGGCAGCGAAGTTAACCACAGAAAGACTTCCGGTCTCCGCGGTTTCTCTCACCAATTCGTAAGGTGCCCCGATCTCCTTGGAGTAGGACATCAACTCGTCACTGCGCATGGTTGTAAGGCGGCGGATCTCTCCCAGCACTGCCCTGGCGTGCCGGACGGCTTCCACCACGTCGCCCGTGCCTGCTTCCCCTTTTGTCCGGATCATTGCTGCCCCTTCGCCGATGCGCCTGAGGGCTTCGCCGAGATTCCTGCATCCGCATACGAAGGGGACTTTGAACCCATGCTTGTCTATATGGTTATGCTCATCGGCCGGCGTGAGGACTTCACTCTCGTCTATATAGTCGACTCCGATGGCTTCCAGAATCTGGGCTTCCACAAAATGTCCGATGCGGCACTTCGCCATTACGGGAATACTTACGGTCTTCATAATTTCCAGAATCAGACCGGGATCGCTCATGCGGGCCACTCCCCCGTGGGCGCGAATGTCCGCGGGGACTCTTTCGAGAGCCATGACCGCGCACGCCCCCGCGTCTTCCGCGATCCGGGCGTGTTCCGGGGTAACTACATCCATTATTACTCCGCCCTTGAGCATCTGGGCGTGACCTCGTTTCACGGTTTCGGTCCCTGTTTGCATTTACTTTCTCCGAAAAGACTTTTGTTAGAATTTTGATGCTTTTTCTGAAGCGAGCCACCAAATTTCAAATTATACCACGATTCCGCAGGAATCCCAGAGGAGGGGAAGGAATTTTCGAGATAAAATCGACCGAGGACGAAAAAATGAGGATTACGGATGAGAAATACTGTGGTGGTGCTCCCTGTCTTCAGGAACGAGAGTAGGCGTCGCATGGTTGATGTTAATTCTTTCGGGCTCTTTTTTCCTTCTCCACATGTTCCCCATTGCCGCCACTCTCGCGAGTCTCCCTGAACCGTGGGAGCGGTCTTCACGCGCTGGGATGGGTTTTCCTGTCACCTCGCCGTGGATCGCGTTCAGGACTTCTTGGAGGCTGTTGAAGATGGTCTGGACGATTGCAGGGTCCATATCGAAGTCCCCGCCGTGGGTTCGACCCTTTTCAAGAGCGTCCTCAGCTATGTTGTACGCTGCCAGCACGCTCCGAACGATATTCCTTTTCCGATGAATCTCACGCCAAGCAAACCAGGAGGCGAAGAGCGAAGTCATGCCGAAGACTACGCACATAACAAAAACGATCACATTAAAATACTTGACCGTTATGTCCAGCAGATTCATGGATTCCATTGATCGGCTCCTTTCCGGCGAGCAAAAGAAAGCACTACCTCTCCGGCGGTGCACACCTATCAGGAACAGGAGGAGCAGTCAATGGTAAATAGAAAGGAAATTACGCGACTTCAGCATGACTGGTCGGAATAACGGCGGAAATCCAAAATTATAATCTCGTAGGACAAGCCTTGGATCAGTAGGCGGCCCGCCGAAATTCCGCATGCATTCGGTGTGTTGGCGAAAAAAGCACTTCAAAAAGCAATCAGTGGGTCAATTTCACTTCTTCTGTTCTTCGATTTTCCCAATCTCTTCTTTTATGAAAGCCCTGAACGCATCATCAGGAGACATGAGAGCGGCCATGTCGGCCTCCAGGTTAGACGGACGAA
>JACRDE010000517.1 GCA_016212935.1 Desulfomonile tiedjei
CCCTATGTATAACCCCAACGCCCAAAAAAATCCGCGTGACCCGCCGCGTCATGCAATCCCCCGAAAGCCCAACCCCGAAACCCCTCGGTGTACCCGGGCAGGGGTATTTTCAGGTAAAGCCGGGGTCCAGAATCTGTTTAAGAGACTGGATTCCGGCCTTCTCCGGAATGACGGATTAAAAGCAAAACATTCTTAAGTTAGCGCACATGCCCCCCAAACCTCCTTCCAGAAACTTCTATCATTTGCCGGAACTCCAAATTTCCTTTCAGGAAATGGGGATTCCGGCGAGTGCTAAAAGTTCTTGAAGTGGGGTCCGGGGAGGAACTTCTTACAGGACGCGGCCTGCGGCCGCAACCAAACTTTGTCAGATTTCTATCATAGAAGCAGTAAGTTACATCGATCGCAATCCAACTTCTTCTCGAGAAAACAAGAAATCGAACGTTATTAATAAGAAGTGCCTCCCCATTTTTACATATTTGAAAGCGAAATAATATGACAACAGTCGCCAGGCCAGCCATGGTTGAGAATTGGAGATGCCGCACCATCGACCGGAATCACAGACAGGCAATCCAAATCTCTGTGTGACTGCCTGTTTCAACAACAACCATTAATGTAAATAGGTTGTGTCATTTTGCTGCCGGAACTACTCGTCACCGAAGGAATCTTTCTGCGACAAAAAAGTGAAGTGTTCCTACGGATCTCTCGAGGAGGACACCTGCCAGTCCGAAACAATGTTTCAGGAATAGAATCAGTGCCGCTCCCACGGTAACGCCCAGAGCCCAAGCCGTGACGTTCCGAGTGAGGTATGACGATCGCTTTTCTGACACCGGGAACATTGTGTTGATCCCCATTTCATTTTAGTTTCGCTTACATGCGCATGAGAGACGCGTAGATCATTGGTTTTGAAGGCATTGGATCAGCCGAGGACCGAGATTGCGCCGGACATCTGTTTTCTTTAGAGAACAGGAAAGTGACCGAATCCAAGTCCAGCCTCACTTGAACCGTACGCAGTCTTTGATTGTAGTGACGGAATTGCTGAGATATTCCAACTTGAGCTGCATATCTCTCAAGTCTCTCTGATAGGAGCCAAGTTCGAGAGTCCGCTGCAAAACCTGCCCCAATAGAGCATTCTGGGAATTGATCGTGTCAACGAGACGATCAATCTTTTCGTGCATGGTTTTCACTTCGTCCGGTACGGGTAACAATCCCATTCCTTTATCCTCCTTCAAGCTTTAGAAAGGTTTGAACCTGTCTATTTTGAGTAAAACAAGGCTTGGTTCAATCTGTATTCGTGACGTACTAAATCTTCGTTAACAGAATATCGGGCATATGATCTTCCGACCCTTGCACGGTTTTCCCTTCGCGCATATAATTAACTTGTTCTGCATTTCCTCGAGGGAGGAAACAGCTTGACAGGACATTCTTCTGGCTCAACGAACAGCGTACCGCAAGGTCTAATACTCAATCGCAAGCCGACACCCCAGCCTGCGCACAATATTCATTTTTGTAAACTTAATGACGAACTGAAATGTTTCCTAAGAATTGTCGAGGGGTCATTTTTAACGGAACCTTAACACGCAGCTAACATAGACATCATAATATTGTTTAGTTCAATGACGCGAACGAAACAACAGCGAGAGAGGAGACCTGAAATGGCTATTTTGGATTACATGCCCAAAATTGATGTTTGGACGGGTGCAGCAATCGGTGTTGGACTGCTCGTAGCGCCGGTGCTAATTCCTATGATCGCAACAGCGGCAAGACCGGTCCTGAAAACAGTGATCAAAGGCGGATTCATGGCATATGAGAAGAGCCGGGAGATGGTTGCTGAAGCCGTGGAGATGGTGGAGGATCTGGCGGCAGAAGCAAGGTCCGAAGCACTAGCCGAAATGTCCGCTGAAAAAGGGGAAACAGCTTAATCAGGGAGCATGAAAGAAGAGAGGGTGAATGATTCCCGAGGCCCATGTGTTCCATGAGATGTCCGGCAGGCTCAGGCTGAAGATTCCTTCCCAAAAGGGAGATGCCGCGTATTTTTCTGCCTTGCGGGAAAGGCTTTTCGAATGTCCCAGAGTGGAAGAAGTCTGCGTGAACCCCCAGACTGCAAGTGCCCTAATTCTGCACAATTGTGATGCAAAGACAATTTTTCAGTACGCAAAGAAGAACGAGCTGTTCATGCGCAGGAGGCCCGCACGTGCACGCAAGGCCCTTTTTGGCACTGTAGCCGATGTCTTTCATTCCTATAACAGAAGCATCAGGAACCTGACAGGCGGTGAGGTGGATATTCCGAGCTTGGCCTTTCTCACGTTGGTGGTTTCCGGAATCTACCAAATAGCCAGAGGTAATCTTGTGATGCCGGCCTGGTACACAGCTTTCTATTATGCGCTTGGAGTTTTCTCACGAGGGCACGTGGAAGAATTCGACGAAGGCGAAAACTTGCTGGAAGACTTTGACGACGCAGATGGTGATGGAGACTAGCCTCCTGATTCCATAATCGCCGTAAGCTGCAAAAAAGCTTCACATTTCGCGTAACCAATACTGGGACGGAACGACTTCTCACGTCGAAGTGTTGACGTGCGTCTAATGAGGTTGGGTCAATTGGTGAGGGAAATTCACAACGGTATCAAGGGCAGGGTGAGATACAAGGTCAACGGTCTTTATCGTTCCCCTATGCTCAAGACACGTCTGGAGAGGCTGTCGTTCCAAATCGGAGAGATAAGCAGCGTTCATGCAAGCATTTTGACAGGCAACGTGCTTGTCGTTTTCGATCCGGAATGTAACGCACGCCTGATCGCTTCTCTGATCGAGAAGGCAGCGATAGATCATTCGAGATCGCGGAGAATTGAAACCGAAAGCGCATCGCAAGAAACTGAAGACCAATCCCACCGAGCAGGAGTTCCAGCGCAGCGTGCACGTGAACGCAAACCGACGCCTTTGACTCCAGAGGTTATGGCCGCGGCAGGACAAACCAGCGAGCCCTGGCACCTCATGGCAAGAGACGAGGTGCTCTCTTCATTCAATTCCTGTGCGAAATCAGGTCTTTCTGCGGAAGCAGCTAGAACAAATTGTGAACGGTACGGTCTTAACGTGGTTCCTGAGCCGTCTTATCGCTCCAAGCTGGACATCTTTCTCGATCAGTTCAATTCCCTTCCAGTTGCACTTTTGGCAGCTGCCGCAGGGGTGTCGGTTGTCACAGGGGGGCTCGCGGACGCACTCGTTATCATGGCCGTTGTTGGCATCAACGCAGTGATCGGCTATGCAACTGAGACTGAGGCGGAAAAGACAATCAATTCGCTCAAGCAGTTGATCATGCCTACAGCCCAGATAGTCCGTGAGGAGAGGATAATTGAAGTCTCGGCGGAACAAGTCTTGCTGGGAGACATTATTACTCTGAAGCCGGGCACTTATGTGACCGCAGACGCCAGAATCGTCGAGGCAAATCATCTGACTGTAGATGAATCCGCTTTGACCGGAGAAAGCATGCCGGTCACGAAGGTATCTGAACAACTGAACCGTTCGGACGTTCTCTTGGCCGATCGAGTCAACATGGTCTATTCCGGCACTCTGGTCACCGGAGGGCAAGGACTCGCAGTTGTTGTGGCAAGCGGTATATTTTCGGAAATAGGTAAGATTCAGAGCCTGGTTGCAGAGGCCGAAGCCCCTGAGACCCCCATTGAGCGACAGCTGGACAAGATTGGCAACCAACTTGTTCTTATTTCCGGAGCAATCTGCGGGTTAGTTTTTGTTATAGGTCTGCTACGCGGGAACGGCTTCCTCCAGATGCTCAATACAGCCATCTCGCTCGCAGTAGCGGCCGTTCCTGAGGGCTTGACCGCGGTGGCGACCACCACGCTCGCTCTTGGGGTCAGAAACATGAGGCAGCAGAAGGTTCTCATTAGGAACCTTGATGCGGTGTGCACGCTGGGTTCTATTCAGACAATATGTTTCGACAAAACAGGCACTATTACTTACAACAGGATGTCGGTCCTACGTATTTACTCCGGTATGGAGCGCATAGAAGTGCGTGAAGGCCTTTTTTTTGTCGGAGAAACTCGTTTCAATCCCTTTGATTCTGATGAAGTCCTGAGACTTATTAATGTGTGCGTGCTCTGCAGCGAGACGCAGATAGAAATCCATCAGAAGGAGTACGTGCTCAATGGGTCTGCAACCGAGAATGCACTGGTTTTCATGGCCATAAACGCGGGCGTGGACGTTCAATGGTTGCGGGAACAGTATCCTTTGCTGAAAACGAATTATCGGGCCGATAATCGCCAGTACATGAGCACAGTCCACGTTTCACCCAATCCGGGCAGACTCATTGCCGTAAAGGGAAGCCCTGTCGAAGTTCTGGCCAAATGCGAGTATCAGATCAAGGATGGTGAGAGAATCCTGCTTACCGAAGAAGATAGAGATCGCATAGAAGCGGAAAATGACAGCATGGCCGGTGATGCTTTGCGAGTACTCGGAATGGCTTACTCAGTGCAGAGTTCAGATGGGCCCGTGAACGACGATGATTGCCTTGTTTGGCTGGGACTGGCGGGGATGGCCGATCCTATCAGGGAACGGGCCAGAGAATCGGTCATGGCGTTTCATCAAGCAGGCCTGGAAACGGTAATGGTCACCGGCGACCAGAGCCCGACAGCTTATGCGGTCGGAAGAGAGCTGGGGCTTAACAACGGTGGGAAGCTGGAAATCTTGGATTCAACCGATCTGGCCGGCACTGATCCCGCGGTGCTCAAAGCCCTGAGTAAACAAGTCCACGTATTCGCAAGAGTCAGCCCGTCAAACAAGCTGCAGATAGTTCAAGCACTTCAGAGCACAGGGAGAGTGGTTGCAATGACCGGTGACGGGATCAATGACGGTCCTGCATTAAAGGCGGCCGACATAGGCATTGCAATGGGTCGCGGAGGAACTGATGTGGCCCGAGAGGTCGCAGACGTGGTACTCGAAGAAGATGATCTCGAAACCATGATAATCGCTATAAGAGATGGGAGGACTATCTACAACAATATCCGGAAAACTCTGCATTACCTTCTTGCAACTAATTTCAGCGAAATCCAGGTAATGTTCGCAGCAGGCGCTCTGGGTCTGGGATACCCTCTCAATCCGATGCAACTGCTTTGGATCAATCTGGTCTCGGACATATTCCCGGGCCTTGCTTTGGCCATGGAACCGGCCGAACCGGACATAATGAGCCGTCCGCCGCGGGATCCTGCAGAGCCGATAGTCAAGAAGGACGATTTCAAGAGAATAACTTTTGAAGCTGCGACCATGACAGTTGCTTCCCTGACAGCGTACGGGTATGGCATCATGAAATACGGGATGGGACCTGCTGCCGGCTCCATGGCGTTTCACAGCCTCACAACATCGCAGATCCTTCATTCGCTGAGTTGTCGCTCCGAAAACCGTAGTTCTTTTGATGCCGAAATGCCTCCAAATAAGTACTTGAACGCGGCAGTCCTCGGTTCGCTGGCATTACAATTGACGACGCTGTTTGTACCAGGGCTCAGAAGTCTATTAGGATTGACTCCCCTGGCCGTCAGCGACGCTTTGGTGATAGGGGCTGCCTCGCTGGTCCCGCTGTTGGTCAACGAAGCTACAAAACCAGGAGTTGATGGGCACAAATGAAAAAAGACTTCATACACACATCCGAATCCGTCACCGAGGGACACCCTGACAAGCTCTGCGATCAAATCAGCGATGCCATAGTAGATCGCTTTCTCGAGCACGATATCTACGCCAGAATCATTGCGGAATGCGCAGTCTCGTCTTCTATAGTTTTTATAGCCGCAAGATTTGCATCGGGCCTAAAGGTGGATTTTCCCAATGTGGCCAGAAAGGTAATCCGACGGATCGGCTACGTGGAGGATGAATTCAGCTTCAAGACGTGCAGCATATTGACCAGTCTAAAAGAGTTGGTGCCGGATCAGGATTTTTGCCTGAACGAAGACGAGAGCTCCGACGAGGAAATCGATCGACTTGTCGCATATGATCAGGTGACTCTCTTCGGTTTTTCCTGCAATCAATCGCCGACTCTCATGCCCCTACCCCTATGGCTTGCCCACAAACTCTCTAGAAAGCTCGCCGGGGTTAGGCTACAGAATGTGTTACCATACCTGGCGCCTGATGGCACCACCCAGGTCGCAGTTGAATACAAAAACCGAGTGCCTCACAGAATATACAGCGTCACTATCAATTCGAGCCAGAAAGACAGGACGTACCCCAAACCGGAGCGGCTCCGAGACGACATAATTCAAGCAGTAGTTCAGTCAGTGTTTGCTGACGAACCGGTGGTCCCAGACAACAAAACGCGGGTGTTCGTAAATCCGGGAGGTCCCCTTAAACTGGGCGGCCCATCCGTGCACTCCGGGCTTACTGGAAGAAAGAACGCTATCGACACGTACGGAGGCTTTGCCAGAAACAGCGGCTCTGCGCTTAGCGGAAAAGATCCGTGGAGGATTGACCGGGTCGGCGCGTACGCAGCGCGATATGCCGCTAAGAATGTAGTAGCAGCGGGGCTTGCTGACCAATGCGAGGTTCAGCTCAGTTATTCTATCGGATTGGCAAAACCTGTAAGCGTCCAGGTAGAGACTATGGGAACGGGTAGGATCTCCGATGATGATATCAGCAATCTGGTGCAGGAGAATTTCGATTTCAGGCTGGGTGGAATTGTCAAGAAATTCGATTTGAGGCGACTACCATCCAGGTCGAAGGGGGGCTTTTACAGGAAACTCGCTGCTTACGGGCACTTCGGAAGGACCGACATGGAGCTGCCCTGGGAAGCCACCGACAAGGTGGAACTGCTCAAATCCCGGTAGGGTGCACGATGCCTGATCGTGCGCTGGCGGCCTATGGCTGGAGGTGGTTGTTTCCGGACAGTTAAATAAAAGCGGCGAGAATTGCGAATGGAGAACCCTGGAGAGCTCGATCCAACGCAAACCCGATAAGTGCCTTGGATGCGGCTTTCCCCACCGCGCCAAGAGCCTGTTCCAAGTGTTGCTCGCTGGAAATTGCCTTTGCTACGTCAATGTAGCCCTCGCGGGAAAGAAAGGTAAGGATCGCACCGGAACTCACAGTCTCAGGGTCGTAAAGTACTATCATGCTGCCTATAACGGTGTTCACGGAAATCGAATTGATGCCGGACAGACTGTTCAACAATTCCTGAAGGTCCTCGGCAAGCTGAGGGTTCCTTTTTAGGTTCGGAATTTTGATTCTCAAACGACCCGGTACCTCATGAACGTAATAGGCCATTTTTTCATCTCCTCCGGTTTTGACCGGCAAGCAGGCAGTCTTGAACTCCGAATGTTTCGGATATCCATAAACTGCACGGCCAATGTTAGGTGAGTATTAACAAGAAATTAAATGTTTGTGTAAATGAGTTTTAGGAGGCTTCGACCTTTTTCATGAAATCGGACTATCGCGGATAAAATGCTGACAGCTTGGGTTAGCTTGCAGCGAAAACAGCGCTCAAGCCGCTTCCGGTGTGCGCTGCGCGGGTTATCCCAACTGTCTGTGTCCAAACTTTCCGAACGCCTGCTAGAAGATTCGGTGAAGTAAAGAAGTTATCATTTTGATGGCCACTATCGCAAAATTAAATCAGAACTTGACATCGTGCGCGGCGTATTGGAAATATATTCCGTGAGCACTGTGTTGTAGCACTAGAGTGCAGGCAGGAGGCGAATAGTATGGCAATATTGGATTTCAGACCCAAGGGAGATTTGTTCACCAGTCTGGCATTTGGTGTGGGAGTGCTTGCGGCACCTGTGCTCGTTCCCCTCGCATGGTCTGCTGCAAGGCCGTTACTAAAAACGATCTTGAAGGGCGGTTTCGTGCTTTACGAAATGGGTCGCGGAGCATTTGGCGATGTCTCGAAGTCTACTGAAAGTGAACAATTGACAATGGCAGCGGCAGTTAAAGCACCTATCGAGGAAGAGCAGTCTGTCGCTCTACCTCGGGAGGAAGTATTAGTGGCACCGGAGACAGAGAACGTCGATGTGCTTGAAAAAAAAGTGGCTGCTGAGAAACCCTCACGGAAGAAGCCGAGACGTCAGCCCAAAAAAGCGACCAAGAAGACTGAACTAGACAAATAGATGCACTTCTGCCTTGGGCCGGCGTATCATCGAGCTGTAAGCTGCAGAATAGCTCCGATGTTCCGTCAAACAACTGACATCGATGACCGACGCTTCGAGCAAGTCCCTGAATAGAAGTCAGACAGGAGGCAACCTCTTCGATCATCTTATACCAGTGCTCGTTCAAAGCAGTAATAATTTGGGCGACCCGCTTTGTAAAGAAGGTTCCCCAGGTCTTTCCAAGAAACTTTTGGCACTGCTCTGCATCTTCATTTTCCAGCG
>JACRDE010000504.1 GCA_016212935.1 Desulfomonile tiedjei
AATTTCATCTCCCCATTGACAAGCTTTGGTAGATACTCTTTTTTCTGCTCTTCGTTTCCGTTGACCCCGATTATGTGATTTCCATACAGGATGATGTTTCCAGCGGCCCAGGCCAGAACCGGCAATTTTTTTGCAATCTCCTCGAAGAGGATCATTTCGTCGATGACATTGCCACCCTGTCCTCCGTATTCTTCGGGAACATTGATACCCATGAACCCCAGGTCGCAAAGTTTCTGAAGAAGCTCGTGAGGAAACTCCTCTTTCTCGTCTATTTGCCTGGCCACTTCCGGCGGTATTTCCTTTTCCACGAAACGGCGGACCGTGTCCCGCAACATTTCCTGTTCTTCGGTAAATCTGAAATCCATTGTTTTCTCCCTATGGTAATAGCACTGGGTTACTGCGATTGTGAGTGTCGTCCAGCTGAGATGGTCTGCGCCAGCTCTTCACATGTACGCCTGTAGTCTTCGACCATCTCGCTAATCACAGCACCGGCAGGCTTTATTTCCTCAGTTTGAGCGACGCTTTTACCGGCGCTCCAGAGGTCCAACCACCTCTTGGACCCTAGTTCAGGCCTTTTCTGGAAGTCCTTTATGCTATGGGCCAGCCACGAGGCCGGGTTGTCGGTAATCTTGTCCGTGCAAACGATGTCGTCAGGGCCTGCCGCAACAACGGCGTCCTTATATGCTTGGACGGCTTTGGATTCGTCCGTGGCTATCAACCGTGTGCCTACCACCACTGCGCAGGCGCCCACAGCTATAGCCGCAGCCATTTGAGCGCCGGTGCTGATGCCGCCCGCAGCTACCACCGGCAAACCTACGTGGGATTTGAAATAAGGGACCAGTATAAGGGTGGGAACACGTCCGCAGTGTCCTCCTGCATCTGAAGCCACGGCAATCAGTCCGTCTACGCCTCTGTCCCTGGCTTTCAGCGCTTGCTCCAGGGAAATGATATCAGCGAAGACCCTTCCGCCGCTGGCATGGACGTCATCAATGATAAGCCTGGGATCTCCGAGGGAAGTGAGAAAGAACTTTACTCCTGCATCCAGGCAGAGTGCGAGCTGTTCCTTCCACGGGAATTTCCCGGACAGATGTATGTTCACACCAATGGGCTTGTCGGTTCGATTCCTGATATTCTTCAAAGCTGCCCGTAGGTCGTCCGCTGTTCGGTAATTGGGTAGCGGAAATGCTCCGAGTCCGCCGGCCTCGGAAACCGCCACCGTGAGTTCCTCGTACGATACGAGGAACATTGGAGCCCCAATTATCGGGTAATCCACACCAAACATTTCGGTGAACGCGGTTTCTATTTTCGCCATGGTAGAATCTCCGTGCTACAGCGTGTGCTAAAAGTTCTGTCCGAATCGAAAATCCCCCCAGCCCCCTTTTGCAAAGGGAGAGAAAAGGGCAGGATGAGTTTCCCCCTTTGGTAAAGGGGGGTTAGAGGGGATTTTTCTCGTGTCCTTGCCACGGAATTCGGGACATTTCTCTTGGCAATGGCCATAATCATCTGCCTGGGAATATGCATCGATTCCTCGTTCCCGGATTCAACAAGCCCAGGAACGAGGCGTGCAATTGCTTTCGTACGACCCGCAAGATGCCGTTCCTGAAACGCTTTCATACCTGGCTGTCGAACCCTTCTCCATGACAGTTGGGGTCAAAGCTCCGTTCAACCATCGATGTCCGTTTCGCTTTGCCGTTCCATCAAAGCTCCTAGCGGACAGAAGTCCAGGCATGTCAGGCAATCCGTACAATTGTCCTTAATCTCGGCCAAGCCGAAGCAGGCTATAGCCTCTTCAGGACAGGCAGGGACACACATCGAGCAACCCGTGCAGAGTTGCGGATTCACCCAAATCATTGCGTATCATCCGTTCGAGAAAACCCCTTTGCCCAATGTTGCTTCCAGCCAGCCTGGAGCAATCTGAACAGATCGCTCCAGGGTAAAAGCATCGGGCAGGGGGGTGACAGCTTAATGCTGCGGTGTCCTTGGCTCTTTGAACGACTCTTCGATCACGAACCTCTTGTTCTTGGCATCAGCTCTCAGAATAAGACTTGAAAAGCTGCTTACATGACGATTGGGTCCGAAGGTCATGTTTGGACACATGCCACCCATATCAAAGTCCTTGATGCCCTCCAGCGCCTTGATGTACGACTCTGGCGTGAGGTCTTTTCCTGCTCTGCGTAGACCTTCGACTGCCGCGGCAATGTAGCCCCAGCCTGCTAGATACAAGTAGTCCGGGTAAACTGGGTTTCCGAGTTGCTTTTCGAAATTCCCGTACTTCTTGTTGACCTCCTTGGCTTTGTTTATTCCTGGCAAATCCATGTAACCAGGGGCATAAGGGGTCACCAGAAGGTATCCTTCAGATTCGTCGCCCACGAGTTGGAACAGGGGCGGCACACCTGTGGTGTTATTGGAAATCAGCTTCACATCCCACCCCATTTTTGTCTTTTGCTTGATAACGGCAGCAGACTGGGGAAGGTAAGTCCAGAGCACGATCCAGTCGACGTTCGCCCCCTTCAGGGTGCTCATGTGGGGAGAGAAATCGATAGTCCCCATTTTGTACGGGGCTGCCTCAACGATTTGTGAATTCATGAACTTGGCTGCGGCCTGCGCCCCTTCAAGCCCTTCTCTTCCAAATCCGTCGTCCTGATAGATCATTCCGATCCTGGCCTTGGGGTTTTTCTGGAGAATATGCTCCACTGCCAGGCAAGCCATGCTGTACTGGACCGTGTGGGGTACGAACACCCACTTATTCCCCGGATCAAAGAACTTTTTGTTCGCTCCGTGGGGCATCATTACGACGCTGTTTTCTTCACAAAGAGGCAGAATTGCGCTGGCACCCGCAGATCCCAGGATGAAAGGAATGGCGAAGACCCCATCCTTCATGATCACCTTCTTGGCCGCATTCAGCGAAGTATTCGGCAAAATACCGCCGTCTTCGATAATCAGTTCGATCTTTCGCCCTGCGACCCCTCCCTGATCGTTGACCCAGGCCACGTAATCCTTGAACGCGTCTGAAATAGAGGCTCCGGCGTATTTCCCGGGACCGGAGAAATCCACCAAACAGGCTAACTTTACTTCCGTGTCAGTCACGCCACGTACCTCGGCTCCGAATGCACCTCCCGCCATTAGGCACAATAGACCCGTGGTAAGTGCAGCCACCATAAAAGTCTTTGTTTTCATGACGTTCCCCCTAGGTAGTTGAGCTATTTGCGATGCTCCATACGTGACCGGAGTCATAGCCGATGAAACGGTCTCTCCCTCGCAGATCCGCAAGCAGGTTCGCTTAGTACCTGAACGGCCAGGTCTTCCAGTAAAGCTTCACCCGTCTGTAGATCCCGGCAAGTCCCTGCGGTTCAAAAAGGAGCGCAAGGACGACGATTAGGCCGAAAATACCCACCTTGAGATCCACGATGAGGCTCCCCAGTACCGGGTAAGTGTCTTTGACCAGATCTGTCGTATATACGATCCCGTGGGGAATACTAGTTATCAAGACGGCTCCCAAAACAGAGCCCAGAATCGTTCCCAATCCTCCTAATACGATCATTGCGATGTAGGTTACTGATAAAGACAGATCGAAGCTTCCCGGCACTATCCATTTCTGGTAGTGAGCCAAGAGCCCGCCGGCTATCCCGGCGTAGAAGGAACTGACACCGAAGGCCATCACCTTGTATTTCGCCAGGGGAATGCCCATGGCCTCCGCAGCGATATCCCGATCCCTTATGGCGATGAAGCTCCTCCCGATTTTGCTGCGGATGATATTTTTCGAGCATAATGTCGCAAGTACCGCGAATGCCGTTAGACAATAGAAATGATCTCTCTCGGTCCGGATCTCGTACCCTCCGATTGAGATCCGCTTGACTGCCATTCCCATGTCGCCCTGGATCAAGTCCCAATGAAACAGGACGTATTCAACGATGAAGCCGAAAGCCAGCGTGCCTAAAGCAAGGTAAAGGCCCTTCAGCCTGAGAGCCGGAACACCTACGATCATGCCAAGTAGAGCTGCCATTACTCCGGAAAGGGGGAGAGTGACAACAAAAGGCAACCCCCAATAGGCCGAGGTAAGAGCTGTCGTATATGCTCCTATCGCGACAAATGCTCCATGGCCGAGGGATATCTGTCCGGTGTATCCTATGAGCAAATTGAGGCCCAATGCCCCGATAACAGCTATGGAAATCTCGTTGAGAATTCCCAACTGGTACTGGGACAGAAAATACGGGCAAACAATGAGGGATGCTGCAAAAATACCAAGCCAAACCTTGACCCAAAGGGTCTGGAAGAGGGCCATATCGGCTTTGTAACTCGTTTGAAACTTGTCGCCCATGTTTGCGTCCTTAGACTCGCTCCACTTTTTCTTTGCCGAAAATCCCGTGGGGTTTGATCATCAGCACGAGAATCATTATGGAAAAGGCTGTCACGTCCTTTACGTCCCCGAAGTGAAAGCCTCCGACAACCATTCCGCTGAGGTAGTTTGCCGCAAAACCTTCCACCAGACCGATTATGGCCCCACCGACAATTGCCCCTTTGATACTGTCCATTCCGCCGAGAATGGCAGCAGACATCGCCTTAATTCCGGTGTGGCTCATTGGAAGGCGCACGAAACTCTGATCCGCCAGGAAAATCCCGGCGACCACAGCCACTGCGCTCCCTATGGCCCAAGCAAGCATGTGGATTTTCTTGACATTTATGCCCATGAGCCCGGCTGTGTGTGGGTCTTCCGACGTTCCCCTCATGGAGACACCCAGGAGAGATCGGTTGAAAAAGAGAACAAACACAATGAAAAGTAGAATCGAAATACCGATGGTGTATAGAGCTCCCCGTCCCAGCACCACCCCGCCCAGGACAAATGTCTTGTCCGTGAATGGGGCTGTGATGGAATACACGTCATGTCCCCAGATAAGGCCAGCTCCTGACGTAATGACGCTCGCCAGTCCGACCGTAACCATTATTGTGCTGAATATGGGCTCGCCAACCAACCTCCTGAAAAAGAGAAAATCTATGACAGCGCCCAGCAATCCGCCAAGGATGATGGCAATGAGAAAAGCTGCAACATACGGCAATCCCAGCAAGGTCGCGAAGGTGTAGCAGAAGAAGGCCCCCACCATGCACAATTCACCCTGGGCGAAATTCAGTATTCCCGTGGACTTGAATATCAGCACGAACCCCAGGGCGAGCAATGCATAGATAGCTCCCGTCGAGAGTCCGTTAATAATGATTTCCATGGCTTTTTCCATCTCGCCACCACTCTTCTTTGGATGGGGTTCGGGGTAACACTTCTTACAAGAAGGGTTTCTCCGATTTTCCTTCTTCTATTGCGAATTCGTATTACTTGTACAGTTGGTCGATCTCTTTCTTGAAACGCCCGGCGATGACCTTTCTTTTGACTTTCTGGGTTGCAGTCAGTTCTTCGTCGTCCTGATCCAGCTCTTTCTCAAGGATCTTGAACTTCTTGACAGTTTCCACGTTGGCCAACGTCTGATTTACCTTATCGATTTCTTCTCGGATCAGGCCGTGGATCTCGCTATTGGTTGCGAGGCTTTTATATGTGGTGTAAGGAATTCTATTGTTTTGCGCCCAGTTGCCCACGTTCTCGTAATCAATCTGTATCAATGCAGTGAGGTACTTTCTTCCGTCTCCGATGATGATCGCTTCCTTCACAAAAGCGCTGCACTTGATCTTGTTCTCGATCTCGGAGGGCGATATGTTCTTGCCTCCAGAGGTAATTATTATGTCCTTTTTGCGATCGACCACAAACAGGTGACCGTCATTGTCCAGCTGCCCGATATCTCCAGAGTACAGCCATCCGTCCTTGATCGTTTCCGCGGTGGACTGCTCATCTCGGTAGTAGCCTGAGAACACTGAGTCTCCTTTAACCAGTATCTCACCGTCGTCACCCAATCTCAGCTCCAGCCCTCGGCAGGGCTCGCCGACGGAACCATGCTTGATTATCTGGTGAGGCCCTGAAACCGCTCCGCAAGTCTCTGTGAGACCGTACATTTCAATAGTATTGATTCCCAGAGAGCGGAAAAACTCCAGGACCTCCGGCGCAATCGGAGCGCCTCCGCTCATCAGGCACCGACACCGGAGAAGTCCCATTTTGTCCCGCAGGGCCCTGAAGGTCCACAGGTAGGACAATGCGTAGCAGGCCTGGAGCCACAGCGGCATTCGTTCCTTTCTCATTTTGTATTGGGCCGCCCTCTTGCCCACTGGTTTACACAGGCGAAATGCGAACTTCTTGAATCGCGTCGTATCCCCCAGTTTTATTGTTACGCCCGAATAGAGCTTTTCAAGAATCCTCGGGACCGCGGCAAAAAACGTGGGGGAAATCTCCTGAATGTTCTGCTGAACGGTGTCAATGGATTCAGCGAAGTTGACCGTATAACCGTGAACCAGTGGAAGCGCCATGGACAAGTTTCGTTCGAAGATGTGACACAGTGGCAAATAGGACAACAAGGAATCTCGGTCGCTGAAATGCAATATGGGCTGTAGACAATGCACCACCTCGTGAATCACGTTTCTGTGAGAAATCATGGCTCCTTTTGGCGGGCCGGTGGTGCCGGACGTGTAGACTATAAATGCTATGTCCTCCGGCTTGGTGCTCTCCACAAGTTCCGCAAAACGGTTCGGATCTTTTTGACGTGCCTTACGGCCCAGCTCTTCAACCTCTTCATAGCCCATTATCAGCGGGTCATTATAATGGCGTAATCCCTTCATGGAGATGACGATCACTTTTTCCAGCAACGGCAGTTCGTCTTTCACTGCCAGCACTTTGTCAGCCTGCTCCTGATCCGAGATCACAACGAATCGAGACTCGGAATGCTCAAGGATATACCTCACCTGGTCTGCGGAATTCGTTGGGTATATACCTACGGAAACTCCTCCCAGGCACTGAAAGGCCAGGTCTGCGAACACCCATTCCGGGCAATTCTCCCCCAGAATGGATCCATGGTCCCCTCCGGACATTCCCAGCTCCAGAAGGCCGAGGCAAAGCAGCTCGGTTTTTTCAAGGTATTGCCGCCAGGTGATCTCTCGCCAAATCCCTTTGTACTTCTCACGCATTGCCACGCGAGGGCCAAGAATTCGAGCCTTTTCTATCAGGAGTTTAGGTAACGTAGTATCGACTCTGTCCATTGCTGAATCTCGCTGTGCGGTAAGACCTACAGCCGATGCGCACTCGAAGAAGCGACGTTGCTGACCGCCAATCAGGGCCAGTCTCCCACAGTCATCACGACGGAAGTCGGTATCCAAAAAACCTGAGTTCACCTCGTCTTCTGGATGCAGGCTTTTGTCGGCATGACGTGTAGCCCGCGGGGACATTCTCAGGCAAAAACGCAGGAATGACCGGCAAGATACCGGTCCTACCGGCGCTTTCACGCTTCGTTGTGAAGTGCATAGCCATGCAAGTTCCTATGAGACAGTCTTCAGTTCTTGGATTCTCCCAGATAAGCACGTATGACTTCCGGATCTTTTGCGATTTCCTCTGGCCTGCCTTCAGCGATTTTGAGTCCGAAGTTCAAAACAGCCACCCTGTCTGATAGGTCCATCACCAATCGCATATCATGCTCTATGAGCACGACCGTGATTCTCATCTCTTCGTTAATGTCCAGAATGTATCTGGCCATATCCTCGGTTTCTTCGAGGTTCATACCACTCACCGGCTCGTCCACAAGAACCACCTTTGGTTCCATAGTGAGCGCACGTCCCAGTTCCACCCTCTTCTGTATTCCATAGGAGAGTGCTCCAACGTGAGTATTCCTGAATTTTTGCAGATCCAGGAGCTCAATAATATCCTCGACCCTGTCACGGCATTTCTCTTCCTGATTCGAACAGCGCCCGAAGTGCAGAGCAGCTGAAAACAAGCCATAGTTGAGCAAGTGTTCCCTTGAGGACATCAAATTGTCGAGCACAGTCATTCCGCGAAACAGTTCGATATTCTGAAAAGCTCTCGCAATCCCAAGTCGCGCAATCTTGTGAGGAGGCATTCCGAGGATTTCCTGTCCCTCGAATTTAATGCTGCCCGCTCGGGCTTTGTATATTCCGCTTATGCAGTTGAAGAGCGTGGTCTTGCCGGCACCATTCGGCCCGATGATGGAATAGATTTCACCTGTGAGCACTTTTAGCGCAAGCTGTGAGACGGCCATTATGCCTCCGAAGCTCATCGTCAGGTCAGATATCTCCAGAAGTGTGTCCGGGCGATCCTTCACGACAGCCATCGCTTTCTTCTTCGATAGTGTTTGACTTGTCTGAAGCTTTTCTGCGTCCCGATTTCGGTGAGACCAAGGTAGAATTCACGAATATCCTTGTTCTCCCGGAGCGCTTCGGTCGGGCCTTCCATGACAACTCTGCCGTTCTCTAGCACGTACCCGTAGTGTGCAATTGAGAGCGCCACATTCGCGTTTTGCTCCACGACCAGCATAGCTGTGCTTTGTTCCCTATTAATCCTCTCAATGATCTGAAAGATTTCCGCGACAATCATAGGTGCCAGGCCCAGTGACGGTTCGTCCAAAACCATCAGTTTAGGCTCTGCGACCAGGGCCCGTGCGATGGCCAGCATTTGCTGTTCGCCTCCGCTCAAATACCCTGCGTATTGTCCTGCCCGCTTCTTTAAGATGGGGAAATACTCGTAAACCATGTCACTGGCCTGACGAAACTTACTGCGGTCCTGCAGACTGTAGGAGCCTATCAGGAGGTTTTCTTCAACAGTGAGATCAGCGAAGATTCGACGCGCTTCCGGAACCTGAAGAATGCCCAACGAGACAATTTCATGCGGTTCTTTGTCGCTAATGGCCGTGTTTTCAAACTCGATGCTTCCATCTTCTATGCTCAGGTCAATCGTCTTTCTGATGCCCGAAACAGCGTTGATGGCAGTTGTCTTTCCCGCACCGTTGGCTCCGAGCAATGCAACTATTTTCCCGGAAGGAACTTCCATGGAAATTCCTTTGAGTGCGAGAATAATATCGCAATACACAACTTCGAGGTTTGTGATCCTCAGCATAGGTAACCTGTTTCGGCTTTAGGCGCCGTATAGTAGGCGGCGCCTGGAGAAAACCGATTGTCGAGAGACAGTTTTTGTCCGATCGGTCAGCCGGATACGCCGCCATGAGACTTGCCGTCGGTCCGCCTGACATGCAGCGCTTAGGAGTTTCCGAGAGCTGCTATCGGATTGTCCCGGTTCTCGAACACCTGAGGAACGGACTAGAAGAATGCGCCTCCATTCACTACAACCACGTGGCCTGTCATGTAGCTGGCGGCAGTTGATGCAAGATACAGGGCTGTCTGAGCTATTTCCTCCGGAGTGGCGACCACCTTCAGCGGAGTCAGTTTGTACTCCTTTTCCATGAGCTTCTCGTTGGTCCACAGGGCCTTGCTGAAGTCGGTCTTTACAATTCTCGGGGCAATGGCGTTTACTCTCACGTTGTAAGGCCCCAACTCGAGTGCCATTGCTTTGGTAAGCATATTGATCCCGGCTTTGCTGATACAGTACGGCCCCAATCCGGCCGCAGGGCTCACCCCACCGGCTGAGGAAATATTCACGATGTTGCCTGACTTCTGGTCCCGCATTATCTTGCCGACCAACTTGCTCAGAACAAAGTAACCTTTCAGGTTGGTCTCCATGATGTGATCGAAGACCGATTCTTCAGTGTCCACGATCGCTCCCATGGCCGGGTTGGTTGCTGCATTGTTTATCAGCACGTCAATCTTGCCGTATTGTTCCATGGTCTTATCGACGAGGTTACGGAGATCTTCCGACTTTCGAGCATGTGCAGACACTTCCAGACACTTGCGCCCCATAGCCCGGATCTCGTCTCCAACCGCCTGAAGTTCAGGCAGCTTACGACTGGCTATCGCCAGGTCGGCGCCTGCGTCCGCAAAGGCCAAGGCAACTGCCTTGCCGATGCCCCGACTCGCTCCTGTCACCAATACGACTTTTCCTTCTTGTCCCAGGAAAGTACTATCCATCTGACAAACTCCTAGCTGTTTTGCTGTTTCTGTCGAAGGATGCGGTCTATCGTTGCCTGCGTCCTCAGAGGTATCACACAATTTAGCTTTCAAATATGTGAAATTGAGGAGGCACTTCTTGTAAGGAGTTCCTCCCCGAACCCCACCTCAAGAACTTTTGGCACTCGCCGGAGTCCCCATTTCCTGAAAGGAAATTTGGGATTCCGGCAAATGATAGAAGTTTCTGGAAGGGGGTTTGGGGGAAAACTCTTTACAAAGAGGTTCCCCCAATCTTACTTCTTTGAATGCGCATTGGTCTCACTTTATACCGGCCATTTCTTCCACGAGCCTCTTACACTGTTCCATGACCTTGGCGCCTTCCATCCAGATGGTCATTCTCTCGGCCATGGGAGATCCTTCACCGTGGAGGCAAATGGTTTCCAGGTCGGCGCCTGTCATCCGTCTGATGAGGTCGAGCATCCTGAGACGTTGCTCGGTTGATACCCCCTTCTTGGCTCCAAGGTATTTATCAATGAAATCGTGGGTGTCAGGATTCTGGTAATCCTTGAACGTGGGAGCAGTCACAAGGAGACCGCCCGAGAGATCCTGAATTACCTTGACCACGTCGTGGTAATTATGAGCGAAATGGTATTTGGCAATGTTGGTGGTTACAGGATTTGGGACGGCCATGTCTCCGTGCCTCACGAAATCGTAGCACGCTGCCTTGGACAGAGCCTTGAGGGTTTCAAGATATATGATGAGGTCAGTGATCTTCTCCCGCACGTGCGCAGCTTTTGTGACGCCGTTGTAATCCGCGATAGCCTTGGCCATGCCGAGCAGTTGCTCGGACAACGGTACTCGATAAGCGCAACCCGTGCGCCTGTGCATGAGGGCGAAGTTGTAGACCATTGTCGCTGCAAATTTCCATTCACCGCAGAGGAACACTCTCTCCCAGGGGATGAACACATCGTCGAAGATGATGAGAGAGTCGGTGTGCATCCTCAAAGGGCGTTCATTGGGGAATTCTATAGAACTAAGAGACGACCTGAACGGTCTGATGACCTGCGTTATGCCCTTCGTGTTCGGGGGAATTGCAAAAGAGACTGCATAGTCAGAGTCTTGTTCCGTCATCTGCCTACAAGGCACGGCTATGATTTCCTGGCAATAGGCTGCGCCGGTGATGTGAACCTTTGCGCCTCTAACAACTATTCCTTTGTTGTTTTTGTCGACTACCCGCACGTAATAGTCGGGATGCAGTTGTTCCTGATCGGACGGTCTCAGCATTCGGTCGCCCTTGACGCAAGTGACCGCGGCACATGAGGCGATGTCCTCTTTTTTCAGGTACCGTCTGAAGTTTTCCGCCCTGTCCATGTAGTCTTGATTTCCCATCATGTGGGCAGTAATGGTGATTGCGTTCAAAGCGTCAGAACCGATGTCGTGGGCCAGAGGAATGTATCCATCCGCAAGGGCGGTTGATGTCACGATCAAGTCATAGGCCTTCAGAAGGTCGTCTGCGCTTTGGGGCTTGTAGTAGTATCTGCTTACCGGTTCGCCCAGCTCAGGATCGTCTACCAAAGCGAGATCCTTGTACTTGGGATCATGGGCCATCTCGTAGTCCACGGCCATGGTGTTGACACAAGTGGAGATGTTGGGGTCCGTAGCGACATTCTTGATGCGTTCCCCTCTGTAATAGACTACTCTCCCGTCGTCCAGTTTTGCCTTGTATTCTTCGGCGGTCATAAGAGCCATTGATTTGCCTCCTCAGATAATCGTGCTCCTGCAAGACGTACGCTCTGCAGCACGTTTCTTGAGAAATCCCTCGAGATGAGCGCGGGATTCAGGTGGAGTACTCACCCACCACTGTGGAGCTGAAGGCACTCCGTTGTATTTATGTCCAGCCGTTCCGTCGCTCTACCAAGTGAATGGAACCGGGTGCTACCAGGTCTTGGCCTCAGCAGGCACCCCGCAGTGGTAGAAGGGAAGGACCTGATGCTCAAGATCCGTCCCCATGATGGTGTCTACGCACATGAGGGCACAGAGAGAAGCGCCGTCAACGCCACCTCCCCACATTCTCTCGCCGTATTGATCGCCAACGAAGTATAGACTCTCTATGTACGGGCTCTTAATCGGCGGTCTCTTTTCTCCGACAGGCCTCCAGTGACCGTACGCTTCATCGGAAGGTGTCCAGATCACAAACTCGACATTTTCCTTGTAGCTCTTGAAGGTCTTCTTGAACCAATCCATGCAGTAATTGATGACTCGCCCGACTTTCTGAGGGTTACGCATCTCCTTGTCAGTGAGCGCCGTGGAGAAGCAGAAGTCTCTCTTTCCTTCTGGAGCTCGCTTTGCGCAGGAGGCAAAATTCCACATGACCATGTCTACTGCCCCGATGTAGCCCTCGTGCTTGATAATTCCGGGCATCCAAATGAAACTCCTCTCATCGACGCCAAGCTCTTCCCAGATATTGTTCTTCAGGCCGATGTATGCGGAGAGGAGGCCGGGGGACCAGAATCTCTGCTGAACCAAATCGACCCATTCCTGGGGAAAATACCGTGGATGAATGACGTTGAAGATGTGTTTAACCGGGATGTTGCATATTACGGTCGATGCCTCCAGAAACTCGAATTTGCCTTCTTTCGTGCGAACGATGACGCCCCTGGCTTTTCCGTCCTCAACAACGAGTTCCTCAACAGGGGTGCTTCTCCAGATTTCCCCTCCCGCTTCGTTGAGAGCCTTTTCCATCGCCAGCGGAATAGCCATGCAGCCCGGCTCCGCAACGGTAGCCACGGACCCTGAGTGCAGGTTCATCCTGATGTCTCTGGCCATTGCCATGTATCCCAAGAAATCGCCGGCCGGGGCCATCTTCGGTTCTGCCATGGCGTTCTGGCACGCCATAACGACCTTGATGTAGTCGTAAGCCTCCTCGTTATCGGTCAGTCCTCTTTCTTCCAACCATGTCTGAACATCTATGTTCATGGCCGCGGCGCACTCTTCCATACTGAGCGATCCCATTTGCTTAAGCGCTGCAAGAGTAGCATTGTAACCTTGTTCCGATTGCCACGGATAAGGCTTTCTCGCTGGGACTTGATAGATCTGGTTCGTTTTCACGTCTACGAACCCCAGGCCAGTGTTCACAGGCATGTCCACCGGATGGCCGAGATAGTCCAAAAGCGAGCGGCACCGTGATTTGTTTCCCCAAAAGAGGCCGTGACCACCGTTTTCAAAGG
>JACRDE010000524.1 GCA_016212935.1 Desulfomonile tiedjei
GCTTCATGTTCAAACGGTGTCACTGCTATCTACGGGTGGGTCTTGGGGGCTCTCATAAATTCTTTCCGCGTGGCAAAAGATGCTAAGATGTGAAGTTACTTGCGGGCAGGAACACTCGGATGTGCGCGCCGCAGAGTTGTATCCTAATCGCTTCCCAAGGGAAGACGAAGACGAGAAATTCTGGAAATAGGGTTTAGCTCAGAAAGGAAGTCAGCATGTACTCTCATCTTTTCGAACCGTTCGAGGTCGGTGGCCTAAGGTTGAGGAACCGGCTCACGATGGCTCCCCTCTATCTGAGCTATGCCGGTGAAGGTGGATCAGTCACGAATTTGCTCCTGGAGCATTACGGTTTGATGGCTGGGAGCGGTGTAGCTATGGTGGTCGTCGAGAATGCTACGGTTGACTCGCCGCTCGGCAGCGGTTCCCATCGGACCATCCGGGCCGACACAGATGAGAATCTTGACGGACTGAAACGTCTGGCCGACACCATCAAGCAACAGGGAGCCCTGGCTTGTTTGCAGATCAACCATGCAGGACGTTTTGCTGCTGCCCAGGAAGCGGTTGCTCCTTCTGCCGTGGAAACCTTCGGTCGGATGCCCAAGGCTCTCACACTCTCGGAAATTGTTGAAATCCAGGACAAGTACGTCGATGCCGCCATTCGAGTCCAGAAGGCTGGCTTCGACATGGTTGAGCTACACGGAGGCACGGGGTATTTGCTCGCCGAGTTTGTCTCCCCACGGACAAACAGGAGGCAGGATCCGTATGGAGGTTCATTGGAGAATCGCCAGAGATTCGCTCTCGAAGTCGTTTCCAAGGTCAAGAAAGCGGTTGGCTCGTTCCCTGTTGGATACCGTTTCTTGGCTGATGAATGGTTGCCGGACGGTTTGAAGTTGGAGGAATCCACTGTTGTGGCACGGTCGCTGGCTCACGCCGGGGTTGCCTACCTCTCTGTCATGGGTGGCACGTATGAGTCTTTCTTCCTCCCCGAAATTGTGGAAAAGTCCTCCAAGCCCGGTTACATGGTTGACCTTGCGGCGGCGGTCAAGAAAGAGGTGGACGTTCCCGTCATTACCGCCGGTCTCATTGTCACGGGAGAGCTGGCTGAACAGATAGTCGAGGAAGGAAAAGCGGATCTCATCGGGCTTGCTCGGGTAATCTGGACGGACCCGGCATGGCCCCAAAAGGTCATGCAGGGAAAGGACAATGAGATATTACGTTGCGACTCGTGCAATACGTGTATGAAAATCTTGATGAAAGGGAAACCGGCATTCTGTGTTCGTTGGCCCATCGAGGAGCAACGCACCTGGCGGGAGAAGTTCGTGTGATCGCATGTTGAATCGAAAAGCTCAGGCGAACTGTCGGCATTAGGCTACTACAAATCATACTGCTTTGGGCTCCAACGGAGAACATCAAATTAGAAGGAAATCTTTCCTGGCTTTAGCTCCACAGCGAATAGGCCCGGTGGCTCATTTTTGCAAAGGACCCCCATTTCGTAGAGGAACCTTGACGGTTTCTTCCGCCAGCCCCTGTATTCCTGCGCGTATGAGAGCGTCAGGGTCTCGATGGTCCTCGTGATTGCCACAAAGCAATTCCGCCTTTCTTCCTCCATCTCAGGGCTTCGGTCTCCCTTACGAATGCTTTGAAATGACGGAAGCTCATCTTCGACGAGTCCCATCAGATAAACGTGGTCGAACTCTTTTCCCTTTGCACCGTGGATGGTAAAGAGCCTTACAGTATCTGGCGCTGGCTGAGGCTCCTTTGACCTCAACTGCAATTCTTGGATGAAAGCTTCGAGGCTTACGTCCCAACCGAGTGAGTCAGTAATCTCTTTGGTCAACTCTTTCCATACCGACTCTTCTTCATCGTACCTGGCGAAAACCTCCTGATCCCTGTCACCATCCGACAATGACTGTCCTGCCACGAGCCTATCGAACCACTCAAATGAAAACGATATGAATGCTCTGAAGTCCCTCTTTTTCTGAAGATGATCGACCACTGCCTGAACCACCCCTTGTAAATCGTCTCCCAGTGGTCTTTTGTGAAGTATCGCTATCCAATGTGAGAAAAAGTCTTCATGTGACGCTTCCGCGGAGGTAATAACGTGTTCGGGGTCAATTTCCTGGCCGGTTAATTGCTTAAAGGTTCCACAAACGGCTTCCAGGTAGTTTCGATCATGCCTATCATTGGCTAAGCGAAGGCATGAATGCAGCCATACTATGGGAGTGCTCTCGAATTCGTCTTTGCGTTGAGCTATCACAGCCGGGATGCCTGCGACGGCCAGCGCTGACTGAATCCCTTCGAGGAGTTTGCGGTTTCGGGCAAGCACCACTACGGAGCCCAGGCTCATGGAATGCAGTCTCCCTATGTTCTGCGCAACACCGTTGGCCTCAGCGTCTTTATTTGGGAAGGGACCGATCAATAGACACGCGGCTTTCCCGTCGCAAGGACGACACGTTTCCAGAGGTTTCTTGTCCGCGGATCTCAAAAGATTATGCTGGATTAAGCTATTCGCCAAGTCCACTATTTCTGGAGGGCAACGATAGTTCATCGGTAGTTGAATTACCCCAGGGGAATAATCTCGTCGAAACTGCTCCAGACGTTTGTGACTCGCCCCGTTCCATTGGTAAATGATCTGATCATCGTCTGCCACGACGAACAAATTCCGGTGTTGATCCCCCGTAAGTGCTCGAATGAGATTGTACTGAGCAAGATTGGTGTCCTGGAACTCGTCAATACATATGTACTCGTACACTTTCCGATAGTGCTTCGCTAAGGCGGGGAATTTCTCAAACAACTCCCACGTCTTCAAGATGAGAGAATTGAAATCCAGTGCGTTCTTTTTTGCCAACTCAGCTTCATAGGCTTGGTAAACAACGGCCATACGCTCGGCAGTGCTTTCATCTAAGTTGCGAGAGGGCAAGGCTGTACGAGCATGCCCTGGCAACACGAGATCCGCTTTTAGGCGCTGAATTACGGAAAGGGTCTTCCTGTCCAGGTCGCTTACGAGAGGAGAGATGCTCTCGGCCTCGTCAACTGCATCGTTGAGTATTGCCTGCAAATCGGCGTCCTGGGCGTAAATATTGAAGTTCGGATGAATGTGCAAGTGTGTCCCATGTTGTCGAAGCACGCTAGCGCAAAAGGAATGGAAAGTTCCCAGAAAAAGCCTGTTTTCTAGTCCTGGAACAAAAGTAGCCACTCTGCTGCGCATTTCGTCAGCCGCTTTGTTCGTGAAAGTTAGCCCTAGAATTCGAAAACTCAGGTTACGACTTGAATCGAGGATCCTGGCAATCCTGCAAGTAAGAACTCTTGTCTTGCCTGAGCCCGGCCCTGCCAACACGAGTAGGGGAGATTCATTCCACTCAGCGGCCTGCCGCTGGATGGGCGAAAGATCTTCCCACGCGCTCTGAAATTCAGGAATAGGCATGTCACAGCGCCCTTTGAGTTATGTCTCTAATCAGTGATCGGAACAACTGAGGGACTCGCGATTCATCGGCCCCAGAATCTCTAAGTTCATTGACTAGGGCGAGAGCGCAACCTGTCTTGTCCCTTCTCAAATGATCCATCATTTCCTCTTCACACCCTTGCTCACCCTGCTTTTTGACCAATTTCACACCTTTCTCTGCCAGCACTTTCCTCAACTCCGACGCGAGTCCATTTCTTAGGAGAAACTCTTCTAGCTTCACACCTTCCCCTGGCAGCTTGAACACCAACCCCTCGATTTCTGATTCCGTAAGACCTCGTTTCCTGACCTGTTCCACAAATTCCGCGCCTTTTTGATCATTGTCACAGACCATGATCCAAGGGATTTGAAATGCCCTTGCCAATCCAACGAAAGCTCCAGGGGATCCGTTATTTTGAAAATCGATCACTGTGACTCCGGCTCGGTCCAACGGAAGTCCCATCAGGCCAGCAAAGCATTTGATTAAAACGTACTCGCTTTGGCCCTCGCATAGAATCCATGCGCGAGCAAAAAGGACTTCGCCTCTAATCCTTTTGGCGTAGGTATCTAGTTCGTCCAACTCGTCGTCACTCAAATAAGAGTATGAATCATCTCGAAACCTTTTCAGTAGGGGGTGAATTTCATCTCTTCTACTAGCATACATGGCAAGCAAGCGCCGGTAATCGGATTCCTCCACCGTACCGCACGCGGTAAGCAAGTTTTTTCCGGTGGCATATGAGAACTTCAAGGGGTTGTTTGCACAAAATTGGTCCAACGCTGGACACGGAGGTACTTCGACCGTGAATTCCTGTCGAATATAAAGCACTTTGGACTCCGCTCCTTCCCTTCGGAATATTCTGATGTCTTTGAACGGCACTTCCTGAACGAAATAAGGCGAATGGCTGGAAACAAGAACTTGGCTTCCCAAATTCCTCAAAGTCTCTGCAAGTGCCCGTGTGGCCTGAGGGTGAAGATGCGCCTCCGGTTCTTCCATAGCAAGGATCGCTTCCGTCTCCGGCCTGAAACTGGACTTGAGGGAGACACCGATAAATGCTTGAAAAAGGAATATGACTGCCAAACTCTGGGCTCCCTGACCGTGGAGCGTTAATGGGAGGTCAAGATCTCCTCCTCTAGTCTTGATGAATACCCCTGCTTTTGACATCAAATCCCATGTTCTCATAGGCAGAGCTTGTATAGTAGTGCTCTGCCGAGCCGCCGTCTCGAAGATTCCTTGTGCGCCTTCCAAATTGTCTCGAACGTGCTCAAGGACCGGAACCGATCCAAGAAGGTCTGCATTAAGCTTTCTCAATTCTTCTTGCAGTCTTAGCCTATCCTCTTCTCGGATTTCGATACCACGTAACAGGGAGCCCCAAAACTGAGAGCGAGAGGAGAATTCATTCTGAGCGTCTCGAAGCGACGACAGATAAAAGAAGCGGACGAACGAGCGGAATTCCGCAAAATTGGCTGGCTTAGATAGACCTGCTGGCAACGGTTCTCCGTTTGCAGCAAGGAAAGCCCATTCATGAACGAACTCGCCAGCAGCGGCATCGTGCCTGCTAGAAACTCGAAAGCCGATTGAGTTCGTTCCGGTGATTGGATCAACCTGAGTTACTGGCTCTAGCGCTTGAATGAGTGATTGGGGCCATTCATCAGCGGAATCCTCTCTGAACCATAGTTCAATACTTATACCTTGGCTGCTTTTTGGTGAGTCATCGGCCCCTACCATGTGATAATCGTACTCTCCGAAAGGGTTGTCACGTCCTCTCGGATTCCGTGTCAACGCCACCCGCAAAGCATCCAGCAGGGCAGTCTTACCGGAGTTGTTTTCGCCCAGGAACACTGTACTGTCAGTAATTGGAATCCTGACAGCCTTTAAGCAGCGAAAATTCTTAACGATAACTTCTCTCAGTTTCATGACCTGTTGATCACCTTTTTCGGCGAGTTCCGTGTCCTTATGGTGGCCTAACCTCCAGAAGCTGGTCCTGGCTATGGTGGTCAAGCCAAGAGCCCCACTCATTCAATGTAATTGAATTTCTCTTTAAGTAATGGGCTGACCTTAACAAGGGAATCCCTGTATGCGACCATCGTACAAAAATCGCCCGACTTTCTACTGACCTTAGGCGGCATCCGCTCTTCAGCTTTCGTAACAACCGATCGAAACGGCTGGCTGATTTCTTCGATTTCGTCATGCAGGTTGTGGATCTTTTCCAAAAGGGGCTTGATGGTCTCGAATTCCTGGTTTCTCGGCTCAGGCATCGGGGGGACTCCTTCCTCAAGAATCAAGACAGCCTTGGCTGCGGCAGGACGATTGACATAGAGATCAGATCCGCTGGAAAAAGTGGTTCCACAGTTATGCGGTGTCCTTTGATGGCCTTCCGAAGTCTGTCAGACGCTCTCATCTCTTGCTCTAAGTTGAGTCGGCAGCCCGAATCAATCGGTCTAGGCTACTGACCATCAATAATCCCACGTCTCATGCTTCAGCGCTGTTCTATTTAGCTCTTCCCTATGCAGCCTCCACTGCGGCATGAAGTTGTCCATCAGGGCAGCAAAACGGTCATTGTGGTGTCTTTCCAGGAGATGCACCATCTCGTGGACGATGACGTACTCAAGGCATTGCAACGGCTTCTTGACTAGCTCCAGGTTGAGCCAAATGCGGCGGGCCTTGATGGTGCAGGTTCCCCATTTGGTCTTCATCTGCTTCACGCCCCAGTCGGCCACTTTCACGTCGATGATGCTCTCCCATTTCTCGATCAGCGGTGGAATCATCGATTTGAGCTGCTCACGACACCACTTGAGGAAGACCCTTTCCCGCTGGGAGGTATCGCTTCCTTCCCGGACGTACAGATCAATGGCGCTCTTGTTGCGAAGGACGACGCGGGCACGGCCTTTCTGATAAACCATATTCAAACGATAGCGGCGGCCCTGGAAATAGTGGCTTTCACCTGAGACAAATTCGCGCTCGGATTGCCGTTCCTGTCCTCCAAACTTTGCCTTCTGTCGCTTGATCCACGCCAACCGAGTGATGATCGCAAGGCGTACTGCCTCGTCGCTTAAGTGCAGAGGGACAGCGACACGCACCCTTCCACCCGGCGGATAGACCCCTAGATGCAGGTTCTTGATCTTCTTGCGAACCACTTCTACGACCAGCCCACTCACTCTGATCTGATGGCTTTCAGTACTCACTTTGGTTCCACACCAAGTCGGAAATCTGATTGGTCAGTGCCTCATCCTTCAAGTGCTTGCGGATGGCGAAGCGCACTTCCCTCTCCTTGAACTTGTTGCCGCGCCAATCGTCCTTCTTGGTCTGCCGAATTTCCGCGTCCAGAGTAATTGCAAGGGCCTCATCCTGTCCCAAGTTGTCATACAATGCCCGTTTGGCCGAAGTGTTCAGCGATTTTGGATAGTCCGCCCCACCCGGATTCTGTGCTTTCCTGGTGAGTTCAACAATCTTGGCGAGGTATTCCTCGTACTCCAGTGCTTTCTCCCTGCGCTCCTTGATGAGCGCATCCAGGAGTTCCGACATTTTTTCATAATATTTCGGATTGATCGGTTGCTCGTCTATTATTAGCTTGCGAAGGTTGTTTTCAATAGTCTCTGCAACCGCTTCCTTATCCTTGCGGATACCTCGTGGCAGATCGTCAACTGCATCCATACCTCGTTCCACAATCAACTGGACAAGGCTCAAGTCGTCAAACGCTGAAATCTTCTCGCTTTCTTCGGCTACGATATACGTGTCTATCAGGTGGCGCATCGCGGGTTCGTACATCTTGAGATCGATATAGTCTCCACTGGCTATCTTGACTTCCGTGCGGGCCTTCTCGTAATGCTCCACTTCCTGCTTGATCTTATCGCTCTCTTCAGGCGTGTAACCCGCCTTCTCAAGTTCATTGGCTAAGTCGGCATACGCGCGGAGGAGCGACGCCGTGAGCTTGTACAGGGCCACTCGCTTCGGCTCATTATCCTTCAACTGGTCTTTGTCCGACGTATCCTTGGCGCAGAAGTAACGGAGGTAGGCCGGAGTGTCCTTCGGCGGCTCCACCGGTTCGCATAACGCCTTGACCGCCTCACGGGCTTCTTCCAGCCTTTCTTTGGCCTTTTCCAGCCGGTCGGTCAGGAGTCCTGCCACATCTTCCTTATCGTACCCGTCGAGTGCGCCGGATGTATAATCGGCGACTGCACCCTCCAAGCTCTTGAACAGATCCTTGTAGTCGATGATGTATCCGTATTCCTTGTCGTCGCCATCCAGCCGATTTACGCGGCATATTGCCTGAAACAGCCCATGATCCTGCATGTGTTTGTCGATATAGAGATAGGTCGCAGGAGGCGCATCGAAGCCCGTCAACAGCTTATCCACCACGATCAGGAGCTTCATTTGTCCCGGCTCTTCGATGAATTTCTTCTTTGCGTCCTTCTCAAACTGTTCAGCTTTCTTTACCGCAGCGTCCGGGTCTTCCTTGAACCAAGCACCCAGCATCTTCTTGTAGATGTCGTATTGTTTGAGTTTCTCAGTCTTCCCTTCGCCGGTCTCTTCCCCTTTGATGTCAGAAATTGAGGGAATATAGGAAGTAACGATGGCACACCTATCGAAGCCGTGCGAGGTAAACAGCTCGTAGAACTTGCAAGCCTGATAGATGCTACCGGACACGAGCATGGCATTGCCCCTGCCACCTTGCAGCCGATCTTTGATCGCCATGTCCAGAAGTATGTCCGCCACTATCTTTTCCAGCCGGGACTGACTGGAAAGCACCTTCTGCATCGTTCCCCACTTCTGCTTGAGTTGGGCCAGCGCAACATCATTCAGTCCCTTGGTCTTGGCTGTGAACCACTGGTCGATCTTTGCCTGTGAGGTAATATGCTGGTCAATGTCCCGCGCTTCGTAGCGCAAATCCAAGACTACCCGGTCCTTCACCGCCTCATTGAACTTGTAGGTGTGGATGTACGTGCCGAAGACCTCTATGCTCCTCTGCTTATCTGCCTTTAGGAGCGGTGTTCCGGTAAAGCCGATGAAGAGCGCCGATGGGAGTATGGACTTCATCGCCTCATGCAGCACGCCCGATTGAGTGCGATGGCACTCGTCAACAAACACCACTAGGTCACCCTTGGCCCTGAAGCCCGGCGGTAGTGCTCTCTTGACTTCCTCGATGTAGCCCTCAACGTCACCATCCTCCTGTTCCTTGCCGCCGAACTTGTGGATGAGCGAGCACAGCAGCCAGGGCGTAGTGGCATCGAGCTTGAGGATCAAGTCGGCACCGCTGGTCGTGCGGTAAATCTCTTCATTCACCCCCTTGAACACTTTTTCAATCTGCTCATCCAATTCGGTCCGGTCGGTGATGATGAGTACCCTGGCATCGGTAATATTCTCCCGTATCCACTTAGCCAGCCACACCATGATCATGCTCTTGCCGCTGCCCTGGGTATGCCAGATGATGCCACCCTCGCGGTTCTTCACACGAGCCTGTGCGGCCCTCACACCAAAATATTGATTGTGGCGGCAGGTCTTCTTCACACCAGCGTCGAACACGAGGAAGTCGTGGAGAATCTCCAGAAAGCGGTTTTTCTCGCAGAGTTGGATCAGGCCCCGGTCGAGAAGGTCCTCGATGTCGCTCTCTTCTTTCCACGTCAGGTAGTACTTTTCAGGGGTCTCGATGGTTCCGTAACGTAGCCCTTCGGTGTCGTTGCCCGCCATGACGAGTTGCATTGCGGTGAAAAATCGCTTGATGAAGATGGGTTTTTGGTTGTCCAGATTCTGGCGTATGCCTTCGCTCACCGATACTGTGGAGCGTTTCAGCTCCAGCACCCCTAGTGCGATGCCGTTCACATATAGCACGACATCGGGACGCTTGGTATTTGCCTTCGCGTCCGCACCTCTCACCGTTACTTCTTCGGCAACTGCAAAGTGATTGTTGAGCGGATTCTTCCAGTCGATAAGCCAAACGTCTTGGGTGTTTTCACCCATGTCCTCGCGGACCTTCACACTGTAGCGGAGAAGGTCATAGACGGACTTATTTATGTCGTACAGGCTCTTAGTCTGGTCGCCAGCTACCTTGTTGAGTTCATATAGGGCGCGGCTGATGAGGGGCTCGCTATGACCTTGCTTTTTCAGGAAAGGGCGCAGATAGGTTTCTTCTATGTTGCGGTTGCTTTCACGGTCAGTCCAATCGCCAAGATAGTCGTACCCCAGCTTGTCGCAGAAGAGCTTCACCACGCGCTTCTGCGTCCTCTTTTCGATTTGGCCGACGGTGCTCATACGAGCCTGATCCTTCCTGTGAGCAGTTCCTGCATCATCCCTTGTTTGAGTAGCTTGGTCTTGTCCCGGCGTACTTCCAGCACTTTAACCTCGGCGTCCATGTCCAAGAGGACGGCTGCGATGGCATTCTGCTCATCGGAACTTGGCAGAGGAATTTGCATATTGGCAATCATTTCAAGCCGAACAGAGTCAACGGATGACTTGGCTGTCATCGACATGATTCGGTCGTAAAAATGATTGCTGAAATAGAGATAGAAAAAATAACCGTCCAAATCACTGCTGAAGTCGCTTATTTTGTAAACACGCTGATGGAAATCGAACTTTCCGTTGACGTAGTGAAAGACCTTGCCCGTGCCAACGCCATCGCCCGCTGTTAATACGGCTTCACCCTCAAATGAATAGCTGTTAATCCTCTCCACTGTGGATGACCTGACGAAAAAGGGATAGAGCCCGTCATCGACCTTGTCCTGAGTATTTCGTTTTCCGGTAGTAATCGAGGCAAGCTCTCGAATCCTTTCGTGTCGCCACTCCCCACTGAACCCCGGCAAGCGTGTTCTTCCGGTGACAAGCTGCTGCATTGCAGCCTGTTTCATGTCGCGCTTCTTGGCGATGAGCTTGTCCAGTGAAGCAATCAGGGCATCTATGTCGGACAGAGCGGCGGCGATAGCGCGTTGTTCGGGGAGGAGGGGAAGGGCACAAGGAATGCTGACCAACGTTTTTTTTGTCAGCTTGTAGCGCCCCGCACCTTGGCGGGTTAAGTACGGAGTTAAGTCCTTATGAGAGAAGAAATAATAGAACCAAGCGGTTAGATTCTTTGACCCTGTGATCAAGTGAGCATGGTTGTTTACGTTGAATTTCCCGTTGACAAGCAAGGTCATTGGCGTATCACGCCATTTGAGGAAGTGATCGCCATCTTCTCCGATTAATGCATACTCACCTTCAACGCGATACTCGCTAATATAGCCTTGGACGTTTGTAGGACCATAGTAAGGATACGTCCCTGCCATCTTCTCCCTGACCTTTTGACTAATGGGCAATCGCAAATGATTACATACGTCGAATGCACCTCCGACAGGCTCTACCGACCAATCCTCGGGAATTAGCCCGACCTCGGTCTGCTTATATCCCGGCTTCAGTTCCATACGAACCCCATCTTTTTCAAGTGCTCATCCACACCGGCAGAAAGGGATTTGACCTCTTCGGTGAGCTTCGGCAGCGGTATAGCGTAGCGTTCCGCGAGCGTCTTGATTCGTCCGGTCAATACTTGAGACACCCGATCGAGTTCGGTCTGAACATCAGCGGCAAGTCTCGACAGCCATTTGTCGTCCACTACCAATGTCTGGACTTCATCCTGGGTGAACCTGGCATACTGGGCCTCTACTTTCTTATCCAAAGCCTTTCGAGCGTCTTTGACCTTCTTATTGGCTACCGCTTCCTTTTCGATCAGGGCGAGGTAGGCTTCCAATGCCTGACGTTCCTCCTGAGCTTCTTTGTCCTGCTTGATCTCCTTCAGCCGAGCATTAACGCTTGCCTTGGTGGGCTTGCCTTTCTCATTTTTGGCCTCGAACAGCAGCCCCTCTTCGCCTCCGTGTTCCTCGTCCATTTCTTCCATATCGCGGCTAATTGCTTCGCTCTCGATTTCCAGCTTTTCAATGGCCGCCTGCTCCGCCGCAAAGTAACGGGCAATAACGAGGGACTTCGGGATCAGGTCGGTGTTTGGTTTGCCGTCAGCGAGGGCAGTCCAGCCTTCTGTGACGACCATGTACACATCGTCCTGCATCGTATCCGTCCAATAGCTCATCAGGTGCTGGTAAACATCGTAGGGATCGATGAGTTTGACTTCTGCGAAGGCTTGCAGGATGTCCTCAGAGATGTGTTCCATCAGTTGCTTGGGGTGAGCGCCTTTCTCCAAGCCTTTCAAAAGAGGGGTGTTGCCTGTCTGCCATTTGAAAAACAAGGCTTTCACGGTCGCCGTATAGACGGCGAATTCAGGATGACCGAAAATTGTGGGTTTGATCTTTGCCGGTTCAACTTTCATCTGGCTGTAACCAGGACGCCCACCATTCTCAAAGAGTTGTTGTTGAAGCGTGGGGAACACCCTCCAATAGTGAGCAAGAGCCTCTAAGTCGGCATTGGGGATGCCGCCTTTAAGGTGGGCCTCGATGTCTTGCAGATCCTCGGCCTCGCTGCTGTCGATATAGCGCGGGATGTTTAGGTTGTAACCGTTCTTGGGGTCACTTATTTCGGACAGCGGCACCATCCGAGAGTATTTCGGTATCTCGATCTGCCGGGTGAAGGTATCCACGATCTTGTGAATGTCCTGATGACGGAGGCGATTCTTGTTTCCGTCTTTTGTAAACCCCTTGGAAGCGTCAATCATGAAGATACCGGTACGTGTCGCTGCGTGCTCCTTGTCCATCACGATGATACACGCTGGGATACCGGTCCCGTAAAACAGGTTGGCAGGAAGGCCGATAATGCCTTTGATGTATCCCTTCCGAACGACGTTCCTGCGAATATCCCCTTCGACATTGCCCCGGAACAACACACCGTGGGGCAGAATGACCGCTCCTGTGCCGGTGCTTTTGAGAGACTTGAGAATGTGCAGCAAAAAGGCATAGTCGCCGTTCTTCGCGGGCGGGATACCGTCCTCGAATCGCTTGTACTCGTCATTAGCTGGGTCTAAGCCATTACGCCAAGCTTTGGTGGAAAACGGCGGATTCGCTACGACGAAATCAAAGGTTTTGAGGCTGCCGTCAGCTTGTCTGAAATGGGGATTGGACAAGGTGCTGTTTCCCCCTGGCGCAATGACAGCCGTGGGATTGTTGTGAAGGATCATGTTCATCTTCGCCAAGGCGGTTGTGGCAACATCCTTCTCTTGCCCGTAGATGGATACCCCGCATTTGGTTTCATCGGCGGCCTTCAACAACAATGAACCAGAGCCACAGGTGGGGTCATAGATTGTTTGATCTTGGCTCTTGGCCTCGCTGATGCCGATGACCTTGGCAATGATCCGAGAGACTTCTGCCGGGGTGTAGAATTGTCCTTTGCTCTTACCCGATTCGGTAGCGAAGTGGCGCATAAGGTATTCGTAGGCGTCGCCAAGAAGATCGTCACCCTCAGCGCGGTTCTGTCTGAAATCGAGGCCGGGGCTCTCGAAGATGCCGACCAGGTTGGACAGCCGATCCACCATTTCCTTGCCCCTGCCCAACTTGTCCGCGTCGTTAAAGTCGGCAACGTCAATCACGCCCTTTAGGTCATTGGCCTCAGCCAGTTTGGCGATGATTTTATTGATCTTGTCCCCGATTTCCTTGTCGCCCTTCAAGGCCACCATATCTTGGAAGCTGCCGCCTTCGGGAACTTCGATCAGCGCATCCGGCTGTCCGGCGTATTTGTCGGAGACGTATTTTAGAAAGAGCAGGACGAGGACATAGTCCTTATACTGCGAGGCATCCATCCCGCCCCGCAGTTCGTCGCAACTCTTCCACAGCGAGCTGTACAGTTCTGATTTCTTGATTGCCATTGAAAGCCTTTGTTATGCGCTCTTGAAGCCAGGGCTAGTTTCCGTGGATGACAAGGTTTCTACGAATCCGTATGACCTTGGTCTTTTCGCAGACGATGTGACGGAATTTTGTTAGTCCCAGCATGCTATGATTTCGCCCTGCTCCATCATCGTACCACACTTTGGACAGGGTCCGGGGAATGTCCATCTCTCAACCTTGTGGCGAGCAGATTTCTCGCAACGAATCGTTGGCTGAAAATCGGGGTTCAAAGGCAGCCCTGGTTCACTCAGGGTTACTGCCCAAGGTTCCTCGGAAATTACAACGTCGAGCAATTTCTTGCACGTCTTACAGGCTATTGTGGTCGTCACGGTGTTCATGCCCACATCATCACCACCAGACACTTCGGCGGCATAACCGCATCCGGGACATTTGAACTCGTACCACGTTCCCATCGTTTGCCTCCAAGTCTGCCACATGACTTTATCAGACAGGAGCCAGGCAGGTGAAGAAGAATCGTTTCCTTTACACGGACTGATTTTTCGCCCCTACCATCTCCTGAGTTTTCGGAAGCTCTCCCGTTCCCTTCAATAAAGAATTCTTGAGAAGTCTGGGGCTAGCATGTGCCCGACTGCTAAGCCGAGATGCGAGCTATGAATATCGGTCCCTGCCCCTGTTTCAGGAAAACGGCCCCCCCCTTTTTTGTTGGTCCGTCTTCCTGAATGGTCCACAGGCAACCGGGGGGCATTTTATCAACGACGTGCGTCAAAAAAGGTCAAATGAGAAGCACAATTTTGGACTCACCTCGGATGGTCCAGTAACGCAGCGTGATGGGGGCCTTTCGAGAGGGCTAATAATTCAAAACTCTGAACGGATGAACCTCTGCCAGAGAATTCTTGCTGCGTCTTCGACGTCCAACATTTCTTGCTGAGCACTGCCGAGTTGAATTTTTGTCTTTTCGGAGTGGATAACGCGTTGTCCAAAATGCCGGACAAAGAACGTGACCTTTCCGATTCCGGGGTGTAACATCGCATTTCACGCTGTTGCTACCACCCGATTTCATCATCCCTCGGTCTTCGGGGCAACCTTGTCTTGGATGCAAAGGGACGAGACACCGAGCAAGCCAAGACCAAGAGGGCGGGACTCAAGCAATGGTGCGAAGCAGTAAACAACCAAGGAGGCTCTGGAACTTGGCGGTGTGATGTCGAAAAAGATTCATTGAGCGGTTCTTTCAGCCAAAATATGATCTCGGATGAGGCTGCGGAAAGCGGAAACTAAGATCAGAGGAAGTCTCATTTTGCCAAGAGTGCTTCATTACTTTCATATCACGCATACAGGATCAGAGACTCACGGTGATTCGTCTGCACGAACGGAGTCCTGGATTTTAGAAGAATGGGACGAGATAGAGAAAATCGTCGTCTCATTGGACCTACCCCCAGAAAAGACTAGGCTCTATCAAGACGGATTGCCTGATTGGTCGATTTGTGGATACCGACCAGTGAATAACACATATCCAACCAAGACAGCCATCCAGTTACTGGAATTAGATCATGAACACTTCAAATCCCCCAATGGTCGCATTTTGCTGAATCTGGTGCGAAAGGGTTGCCGGTTGATGGTAACGGAAGACAGATTATTGCTGAGAGCAGGAGATCTATTGCGGGAAAATGTTGAACTTCTAGTAAGAAATGGTCAGCAGTCATTTTTGGAATCTGATGTCGCGAAGCTCTGCCAGAGACGGGATGTTTTTATTTCCAGTCAAATTAACTCTACTCTTGAACCCGAAGAAATCGGAGTCCTCTTCTTAGGCAAGCACCATCAAATAACCGAATTGGCACCAGACATCAAAGTTAATGATTATTTCAAATAGTATCCCCTGAATAAAAAGGTCTGAGACACTCACGCCCACACTTTCTCTGCCCATTCTGACAGGTTCCCCTCGTCCCGTATAGACTCCATCCCGGCCTCGCGTGCCAGGCCAACCAAATCTTCGTAGGATGAACTGCCCGTGTAAACAAGGTACGTCTTGGATAGGTCCCGCACTTTTTGAATTTCCATCATCAGTTCCCCTTCCTCAGCATCCTTCGCGTGTCGCCAGGCAAGGACGATGAACTCGTCTCCCTCATACCATTCGAGTTTCCGGTAGCGCCCGCTGCTGAGATTCACGTCTTTGGTCACGAGGAACCTCTTACCTGACTGGAGCAAAGTTTCCCGATTGTCTTGGTGGCGGAGCCAGGTCGTGACTCTATGACCGATCTGATCGAGTCCGTGACGCACTCCTTTGTCGATCCAAAAGTCGGGCTGGGTCTTGGATTCCTGAGACTCTTGCTTGAGGGCTGACTGGAGATCCGTGATCCAACCCTTAACCACGCTTATCGGGATAGATTCAGTCATTTCCACTCATCTGGCATATTCGACAAGTTCCGGCAAGGATGCCTTGAAACAGACGACAGTCTATGACGCTTCCAGAATGACAGCGCTGGTGGTCATTTTCAAGGATCTTCGGTCTTTTTGGTACAAGTCCGGTTGATTCTTCTAAGGTCAGAATTTTCTTGACTGTTATGCTTGACTCAGTCAATTTAACTTTTTACGAAAGATTGCACCGCTGCGGAAACCTACAGGGGGTGGAAGATGAAAGGGAAACGGATCCCTTCAGAAGGCAACGGAGGCGTATCTCAAAAAGATCGTCACCTTATAGAAAGATTTGAAGCTGCATACAACAGTATCGACTCTCACCTGCGCACGTCCATGAAGAAGCACAGGAGAGTCCCTTTTATGCAGCTGGTCGATGATTACAAAAAGACTTCCTTGTCATTTGCTGCGGATGCCGACTATCTGGAAAAGATTTCAGTGATCAGGAATGAACTGATTCACGGTAAGGAAAAGCCTTTCCATTATTTCGCAGTCCCCACATTGCAAACCGTAAAGAAGTTGGAGGCAGTTCTTGAACGGCTCAGGAAGCCGAGATTAGCCATTGAGACCTTTAAAGCCGATGTAGAGACAATTTCACTCGCAGATTCCTTGGGACATGTCTTGAAAAGAATTTCAGCCACTAAATTCTCCCAATTCCCTGTTTATTTGGACACTGTTTACAAGGGGTTGCTTACCGAAAACGGCATCACCCTATGGATCGCCGGTCGCGTCGCTTCACAATCGGATGTGGGAGACCTTGAAAAAGTATCGGTGAAGACCGTTCTCAGGGAAGAAGAAGACAAGAGACGGAGATTTCTCTTTGCCCCGGAGAACAAAAACGTGGATGACATCATAGCCCTGTTCGCCCAGAGCGACCTCTTAGAAGCCGTTTTAATAACCGACACAGGCAATAATAAAGGAAAACTAAAAGGAATAGCCACTCGTTGGGACATAGTGAAGATCAAACACGAGGATCTCGGCAAGTACCGGCAAGAGTGACAATTCTATGCCAGCCTGCTGAAGCTTCATCTACCTAATCAGGTACAGTTGGACAGGTTGTGAGAGAGGATCAGGTGGTCGCCGTAATTCATTTGCCGCAGTCTCGTCAATCCACATCACGTGTCACGGGGAACTCCAGCGTCACCTTTGCGAGCATTGACCAAAATGGTATGAATCCATTTCAGGACTCGCACTCCCTTTGCAGGGTCTTTCCGTGATCCTTCGCCCATGAGATAGGTTTGCCAGTGTGCTGCCCGTGTATGGGGAACGGGACTCCTGTGGGTGCCGCCCCTCCATTCGGCTTGCTCGGACAAGGCTCGTCTCAACTCTGCTCCCTGGCGCATCCCACACTCCCAGACCGTGGGCTTGTCCGGGGAAAAGTAACGCAGTCCCTTTTTGGTCTTCTTGGGCTGCGGATTGCCCGGAACCCTGTCGCTGCCGTCGGCGCACCTGACATCGTAATATTCCGAGTTCACCTGGCAGATGTAGAGGAGAAGGTTCACGAGCTGGGAAACGTGAGCTGTCACGTCTTTCAGGGACAATTCCTCTTCTGGACGGGATAATTTCATCCCGGCGACCATCGTGTGCCACCGCTCCAAGGACTGGGCAAGGGACTGCTCAATCGTGAGGTTCTCTTTCACGTAGAGCCACTCGATCATAAAGTCATCACCGTTAAGAGAGAGCAGGGATAATGTGACCTGCCCATCGGTCCGCGGAGAATAGTTGAGCGATGCGACGAAGCCCTGGGATGGGCCGAAGTAGGTCTCAAGACCGGGCGTTTCGATGTAAACCGCCCATTCCGGCAGCCTGAAGAGGAGTTCGACGGGGATATTTCCCTTGAGAGACGTTTGGATGAGGGCGTGGTAAATATCTGAGTCAAACCGGTACACGGTCTTTGAAACTCGCCAAGGGGCTAGTATCGTGGCAAGCCTGATGCGGCTGAAATGTTTCATTCTCTGGTCGCCATTAGGCGGAGGGCTGCTCTGATACGACTCGATGATGTCGGCAAGTTCGTCTCTCCGAATGAAACACCAGCCGGGCCAGGACTTTGAATGCTTGGCGCGGCACTCATCAATGTCCTGCCAGAGACTCGGAAACTTCTTATTCAGCATGGCGATCAGATGCTCCGGGGGCAGCACTGCCCGATCTCCTTCCCTCAGCGTCTCAGGAACAACTGTTTTTGCGCAAAGAGTAGCACATTGTGAGGGGATTTAGGCGTGCTTGGCTACGGGATGACGGTGGTAATCGGCTCACAGGAGGCTTTTTGGGGTGGGAAAATGGGGTGGTTCGTGAAGTGAGCAATCTTTTCGTCCATTCCAATTCTCGCTCTTGCAATCTCACAATATTCTGCTGATATTTCACTACCTATAAAATTACGCTGATTATCTATCGCGACCTTCGCTGTAGTTCCTGTTCCCATGAATGGGTCGTAAATTAAATCGCCTTCGTCGCTGAAGTTGGTAATTATTTTTTCGACTAGGGCTTCCGGAAACGTTGCTTTATGAGAAGAGGTCACACCCCTTTGTCTGGGGATTTGCCATATGTCGTTCAGAGTTCCTCTATCAAAATTGCATTTCTCAAACTTCCTGCTGATTGCCCTATCCGGTTGCTCAAAGATTACAATAAGTTCTGTCTGTCTATTCAGTACTCCCTCTTGCATTGCTGGCTGCGCTCTTCCTTTGTCCCAGACAATAATATCTTTCAACCTGTCATGGTAGTCGCCCATAATAGAGAAGAAAGCCTGCTTGCTGCCTGTGACTATTTGAATATTGTAAAATATGATCTGACTGACCCTCAGTAGTTCGTCAAGAACCTGACAATGAAACTCGTAAAACTCCTCAATAGGCATGTTGTCAGCGAAGCCGGTATATTTTGAGGAAAACTCCTTAACAATCTGCCTGCTACAATATTTTCCATTCCGGATCCGCAAATTCATATTGTATGGAGGACTGGTCACAGTCACGTTAACTAACCCGGACGGGATTTTCTTCATAGTGTCCAGGCAGGACTCGTTGTAGATTCTGTTCAGTTCTAATGCTAGGCTGAACAGCAAAAAGATTATAATATCCTCCACTTTAACCTCCTATTTCACAGGGATCGTGTGTGAGAACGAACTTCAGTACATCCGAACAGTACAGCACGATTCCGGGATTACGAGAATGGAACTCTGAAATTAAGACCGTTGGGGCAACCGATCCACGAACCGCCAGACAATGGCAACGGTCTCGGGTACGGGTGAAATCCCAAATCGGAGTCGTCGTAGTCATTCGTGCGTCAATCCACGTCACGAACCACGGGAACCCTGGCATCGGATTCCATCCTCTCAGCGTTTCTGATGTGTTTACCACCCGGTCAGACCCCATTTCTCGCCCATACGTTTGAATCCCTCATCTCTATGCAAAATAATGGGAACCGACGCCGCTTTCACCATTTTCCCGTCTTGAGCGAGGAAATCCACAATCTCATCCACAGTAAGAGGTGTTTGTAGGGTCGTCATGATTTTCCGTGTCATAACAGGCACTGAAGACGGGCCACTCGGCATCCGTGAAACTCTGTGAGTGGCTGAGGCGACAGATGGAGCCGCCAATTCCCATTTTTCCTCAGAGTTTTCTACAATGAAGGATGGGTGTCGGCTTAATGACGAGGGGATAGACTGCAATTTCACCCGCTTCCCATAGTGTTCCATCAGTTTCTCTCTTAATTCGACGGTACTCTGTGGTCCGAACCGCTGTATGATGATTTTCGCCAACGAGCGGATGTCATTGCCAGAGCCGTTGCTGACCCGGCGCATGGGTTTTTCTGCATTCCTTGTGTCGCTGTCTTGCAACAACAAATGTCTGAGTACCCGTAGTTCCGTCTCCAGATCGTGAATGCGTTCGTGAACCTTGTCGCTGAGGTTGTCCCTTGCCCTAGACCTTCCGTTCCTCTCATTCGCTTCCCGAAGTCCCCTTAAACTAGGCATTTTTCAGTCCTCCTCTTTCTGAAGATAATTCACCGGGAGTGAGACCCCGGTGCTGGAATCTTGGCTTTTGCGTTCCCTGTGTTCGTATGTCTCGTAATGAACCCGGCTATGCCTCGCCCCGACCTCTCATTCACTGCGGTTAAACCACCACGTCACCATGTCTATGGAGGCGTGACAGTCAGCACATTCATACGTATTGTCCCAATCGTCGTCCTCCTCGTCCCACAACAACCTCATGCCGTCCTAGTCATGGTCCGTACTCGCCGCTTCACTATCGCTCGATCCGTAATCTTCCCCATGCCCATGATTCTCGATTGCACACGTGTTGGCAGGGAGGAGTACCTCAGCACTCCTGAAATGCTTCTCCAGCCGATGCTTCCCGCATTTCGGACATTTGAATACTACTGAGGACCGTTTGCCCGCCGCGTGATGTGTGTAGTACACGATTGTCCCCGTTTCAGTTTTCTCGGTTGTCTGCTGTTCTTCTCCGCCGTTCAAATAGCGTAATGAATGAACCCACGTTACTTCTCGCTCCTATATGCCCTACCAGGTTTGGTTAAACTAAACCTTAAGTCACAGACGTCTTGTGGCGTAGGAAACTCCCAACTGTCATATTCAACCAACTTCCGATGCCACAGTTCGCCCACGCATTTTCCAACCTCTTCAGGGCTTCTTTTGAGACGTTTTGCTATCGTCGAACCCTTCATCTTCTTGTGTTGCCCTAACGTGTCGATTATTCTCTGTTCCAGTACGGTCAATTTCCGTGGAGTGTAGATGTCCGCCCCGTTAACCATGCCATCCCGAGAAATTGAAATGTAACCTTGTTCTTCCAACTCCTTGAGCCACGCTCTTTGCTCCACAAAGGATGCGAGAATACATACAGTTACGTCTCCGAACTCAGTTATAACCTCACGCAGAATATCTTCTAAGTCACGGGTTGTGGCTGGATGCTTTCTCACCCTCTCAAGCAGTTCCCACTGCCAAACCTTCTTCACGAAGACCTCCATCTCCTCGCTTGTCCCACGTGTTAGCGCAGGCACTTCAAAGCGGGGAAGGTAGTTGGTGTGTGCTGTCCGTAGTTTCCGTAGTGAACCCATGTTATGCCTCCACTTCTGGTTCAGGTGTAAAGTCGTCCCTGATGTATGTCGGGTTAGCCCGTGACCGTCTGTTTATCTCCCTCAACTGCACATGTGCGAAATAGCGGAGTTGACCCATCAATTCCCACCCCTTCTTGGACAGCACATAATCTACGCGAGAGTGGTAGTACGTCTTATCGTCTGTCCTCTCAATCAATCCCTTGTCTAGCAGTGATACGACAACGGACCTCCTGACCGTAGTGCAGGAGTTCGAAGAATACGACGAGTCGGCAAGGCGGAACCTCTGCCCCTGCCCTTTTAGTTGGAATATTTGGCAGTTGTATTGGTACATCGTATTCAGCACCTGACCCTCTTCATCGGTAACGGTTTCGCTGTAAATCTTAGCGAAGGCATCCACTGCCTCCAATTTGTCCCTACGTTCCTGACCTCTGATGTTTCGTAATGAACCCATGCTTCTACTCCTCTTCAATCTCCTTCAATGCCAGTTTCTGAATTTCTGCCCCAAGTTCGGTGCAGACTATCTGTCCGTCCGACTCGTAGAGAAATCCTCTTTCAGTGAGGGACAGGACTACAGCACTGTCATACATCTCGTTGAAATCTCCCCATGCCAAAGCCTCTCGCTCCGTAATCACTCCCGTTGCCCCTTGATCCTTCACCGCTTGTGATGCCTTAGCCATCTCACTCGACCTTTCTCCTGCTGTTGCAGGGCGCAGATCTCCCTTAAACAGCGACGCTGTCTTTTTTCGAGGTTTGATCTGGCTTGGGGGTACGGGGCGAACTGAAAGGTGAGTAGGTGGGAGCCTGAACAGAGCGGGCAAAAAAAACTTCTTGCTCCTGCTCAGGAATCGAACTATACTACATTTCAGATACGCCCCATGTTAATGGGTTTACAACACGTTCCCGCTCTTAGTGCTGGCAGGCTTTAGGAGGCGGGAATTGTTGTTTCTAGACGATTCATACTCCTGTTTTCTCTCTCTGAATCCGGTGTAGTTGGTCGAAAGAATGTATGTCTTTGTGTTATCTATCTCTCTCGAACTACTCCTCCTATATTGGACAAGTAACCTGCAATTTTGGGGTTGTCAAGTTTCACCCTAATGTCGTGAAATAACACCCGGTTCCTTCCCGCCGAGACTCGGGTTGAAGAGCATTTGTGCCCGATTCTGATCCGAAAATAGAGATTTTCGACCTCAACATCCGTAATAGTGCGCGCTCGTAAGCGCGCTGTGTTTCTTTGTAATGTCTCACCAACTTGAATCTCCTCAAATGCAACACCGACTACGGGTCGTTGTGCTTTCCCCCCCCCCAACCTTGCTATGGACAAGAAATGGGGAATCTTTTGTGATTGAGAGGAACATAGCACGGTCTGAAAAGGTTGTCAAGAAATATCTAATAGAACCAATGGGTTACTTGACACCACTGTCACTGATATGATAATTATGTATTTTAGCAAGAAGGTAAGATGACACATTGTTATTTCAATACATTTTTGCGGCAGATTTCTCTTCTGTATAGACTTCTGTATAGAAATAGCCGACCGAAAAAAGTTTGTTGGACAAGGGTAGGACGCTGTGCGGCATTTTGGACGGGCTATGATGCGTAAAGAGGGCGGAAATTGGCTCACAGGGCATTTTTGTGAAAGAGAAAACGGCGGGTCGTCCTGCCTACCGGGGACAAGTTCCCTCGGCGAGGTCTCCGATAGTGCAAAGAGATTCTCCTGAAGCAGTAGAGACCTTCACCGGCATGTACCTGTCCGACTCCTTGAAACCATTTATACCGGCGAGCATTTTCCCGGCCCACTCCCGAAGACGATCTTGAACGAGAGGTATAAGACTCGCGGCAGTTACCGACCAGTACTTGTTGGGGTATCGTCGGATCCGAATCCAGCCGTCGGCAATGATCTTGAGAAGAATTTCTCGCCGAGCCTTGCCTTCAACGCCGACTCTCTCTCCATATTCTCTATAAAGGGCTTCGATCTCTTCTCTCGTCAGACCGAAATTCTCCGGCTCAGCAATCACCGTGCTTATGTGATTCTGAGGCACATGTACGAGATGCCCGTTGGGAGAGAGGAAGAAGGCTGCACTGATCGTCATTGTTGCTCTGGGAGGATGTCTTCAAGCAGCCCCAACATTTGTCGTTGTAACTGCTACCCGGATAGAAGTTGATGGGCGTTTTGGAGTTCCCGATCTTCATAGAAGAGACGGGATTTTTGGTCACGGTAATATCTCTTTCCGTGCCGAATCAACCTTCGGCACCGACCGCCACCAAGGTACTCAATTTACCCTGAAGATTCTTCTCCTTGTCCAAATATATCTGAAGAGTTGCCAGGGAAGCGTGACGGCTGAACTGCAATACGTCTGATAGATCAAGATTCGCAGCTGCCGCAGCCTTGCAGCACTGGGTCACTGCGGTATGCCGGATTCCGTGGGGACGGGTCTCCACTCCCACCTGGCGTCCCAATTTCTTTATTATTCTGTATAGACCGTTTCCGGTGAGTCTTCCTTTGAAGTTCCCGCCTTTATCAAGGCTGTAAAAGAGAGGACCGTCTTCCAAACCGCGTTTCTCAAGCCACATCCGCAAGACCTTCACCGTCGGCTCTGGGATCGTGAGCTTTGTTCGCTGAGTTTTCCCCTTTCCTATAATGGATATAGTGGAAGGCTCCTCGCCGTCTCCGAGGGAAAGGTGAGCCAGGTCGGTGTTGACCAGCTCCGAGCGTCTGAGGGCAAGGGAGTACATGAGAGCGAGTATTGCATTGTCCCGGATGCCTTTAACATCCTGCCGCCCCTTCGTCTTCTTCACCATCTTCCGGTAGGTCTCCAGTCCGGGACCGGCGGTATCTCGGTAGGGTTCGTTTTTGGTTCTTCTTACCTTCAACTGCCAGTGAACCAATCCCAATGTTCCTGCCATCTCAACGAGCGACCGAAGAGCCGATAGCCGTCTGTTTTGGGTCGCAGGAGAGAGGTTTCTCTGGACGAGATGATTCTTGTATTTCAATACCAACGCATTTGCCGGTCCAAGTCCACGAGAAAGAAGAATCCTGGATGCGTCATCTATGGTAGGGACATCGAGGAATTTTCTGAAATCGTGGAGGTCTTTGCGGTACGCCTCGATGGTCTGAGGACTTTTGTTGGAGAGAAAAGAATTCAGTAGGTCTTCGATGTTCGTATTACTGGCGACAAGGACATCGGCGCCGTGATCGAGGGTAACGGGAACCAGGTCCTGGCAGCGCGCTGTGGTGGATTCCAAGAAACACCTCCCATACAAAACGGTATTCCTTTTTTACCATGCGCGCCACACCATGTCAACTGGCTCGTGGAGCTAATTTGGAAGGAAATCGAATATACCTGAAGATTCAAGAAGACCAAATGCACCACTTGTGTGAAGAGGTAGGAAACTGTACCCTGCCGCTGCATTGGTACGTATCAATCCTCTTTCTTCTCTTCCATCACCGAAAGGTACGTGGATAACGCGTTAGCCAAGTGGCGTGAAAATTGTCCGGGCAAAGACTTGACTCTGGCGTATAAATTCTCTTCCAGACTTGCTGAAAACTTGACGTGAGATTTTCCCTTTCGGCCCCTACCAGGACCTGCATGAGGAGTGTGGGGAACCGGTTCGCCACCCAAAAACAGGGTTTTCAGCCTATGATCAATGAGGCTAGAGAGTTTCTCGGAGAAACTTCCCCCTTCTGAGAGCATGTTTTTGAGTTCAGAATCGACACGATTCTCTACTGTCTCCTCGATCAGTTGCTGCACTTCCTCTCGGGATAGATCATATTCTTTCCCTTCTTCGATGAATTTCATTTGTTGGCCTCTTCCGAACTCCCTTAACAATTCGAGCAGATCCCGTGAAGTGACGGTCTGCTCCATGTCAACACTGGGAGTATTCGCTCGATACTCCTGCTCCCCAAGGCTTCTTCCCAGCCTTTCAAGTATTCTGTGGGATTGCTGAATCTGTTCCAGCAGTCGGTTGTACAGAGTCACGAGGTCGGCAATACCAAAGGCTATGGCGTTTTCCGGGGCGGCAGGAAGTGCTGTGCTTCCGTCGAACTGCTCGATATCTGATTCCATTCGGGTCCCTTGAAGCTGATCCGAACGAAGCTCGCCTCTATCTTGTTTAGGTCCAAGCTCCGATACCGTGGGGGAAGTGCCTCGTGTATCGGACTTGTTCCATTTTGCGTACCGTTTTCGGAGCGCGTTGTCAGTTAACGGCTTTCCATTTTCCTCGTATCCCTCTTCTTCCAGGATATGGGCTATCTCCTTCCAAGTCTTACCCTGCTGAGTGTGGAGTTCGTGGAGCCTTGAAAAGAGTCGGGCTTTTTCTGATGCCGCCATGTCGTCTCCTAAGAAAAACAGTAATGCTCTTAGAAATGAGGGTATTCCATAACGTCGTAGGCGTCAATCATTGTTTGGGAGTCTAAGGGGTGGATTCCAACTTGGAAGGCACTTGGAGAATTCTCGAAAAGAATACCTTGTTCGCACTTAGTATGGTCGGTTTTCCGATGCTTGCGCCCCACGAGTCCGGGTTGGAGATTTCGCTATTAAAAAAGAAGCCGGTATGTTTTAATAGCAGTGGGGTCTGTTAAAGACCTCTTTAATAAGGGAGCTGGATCATGAATCGCGGTCTTCAGGGAAACCTCGTACGCCAAACCACAGCATCTGAAGGCTTCGAGGCTTTTGTTCCGTTTGCTCTACCGCCGAACCCGCCCTTGGACATTGATTTGGATCTCTTGGAGCATGCCAACCGAGCCGTGGGGCGTCTCGATGCTCTCACGCTTCTTCTCCCAGACCCTTCCCTCTTTCTCTATTTCTATGTCCGAAAGGAAGCTGTCCTTTCTTCTCAGATCGAGGGAACCCAATCCTCATTGTCCGACCTCCTGTTGCATGAATACCACGAAGCGCCGGGAGTCCCGATAGACGACGTGGAGGAAGTATCGCAGTACGTGGCGGCACTCAATCACGGGTTGGAACGACTGAGAGGCGGATTCCCTCTTTCGTTGAGATTGATACGGGAGATTCACGGGATTCTTCTTTCCAAAGGACGAGGCAGTACCAAAACACCTGGCGAATTCAGAAGGTCGCAAAACTGGGTCGGAGGCACTCGTCCAGGCAATGCGCGATTCGTTCCACCTCCACCCGAAGAAGTGATGGTTTGTTTGGGTGAACTGGAAAAATTCCTTCATGATCAACCCGTCCGAACCCCTTTGCTTCTCAAGGCAGCACTCAGTCACGTCCAGTTTGAAACGATTCATCCGTTTCTCGATGGTAACGGACGCCTCGGAAGACTCCTGATCACCTTCCTGCTCTGCATCGAAGGCGCACTGTCCGAACCCCTTCTTTACCTGAGCCTCTATTTCAAAGAGCATCGGGACACCTATTACGATCTGCTGCAAAGAGTTCGCGTCGAGGGGGACTGGGAAGCCTGGGTGAACTTCTTCCTGGAAGGAGTGATAGGAACGGCGGAGCAAGCCGTGAAAACCGCCCAGCGGATCACGAACCTGTTTACCGATGACCGGACTCGTATTGAGAAGATGGGACAGGCAGCCGGGAACGCCCTGCGAGTCCATTCCTACCTTCAAAAGAAGCCCGTTTTGGAAATTCCCAGAGCCTCGGCGGAGATCGGAGTATCCCAACCAACCGTAACCTCAGCCCTGAAGAGGCTGGAAGAGATCGGGGTGGTGAAGGAGATTACCGGCAAGGCCAGGGACAGGATATACGTGTACAAGGAGTACCTCGATATTCTTGGGGAGGGGACTCAGCCCTTATGAGAATCTGTGGGTGTAGCAGGCGTGTAATATCTTGAACCTCACCTCTTTACCGGATGCCGGACGTACCGCTATTCACCGAGCATCTCTTGCAGTTCCTTCTTCCTCTTTTCAAGAGACTCTATTTCTGCCCTCAGACGCTTTATGTCCTGGTTGACTTCGGATAATTCCTTCGTGAAGCGCTTCCTTTTGAGAAAGGCATTCCCATGTTTTTCCTCCACGAGTGCTTCGACTTCATGCCGCAGCAGCCTAAGAAATGGATTCCCGTGGATACTGTTTTCGCGGTATTGCAGTTTGCCGTCATTGATCGCCTGAATGATCTCCTCTTGAGTCAGTCCGAATTCTTTTCGAGCGGATTTGTCGCTCAGCGTGGCTCCCTTCCTCGCCCAATCGGAAAATCCTTCTCCCATACGGCTACTCCTGATTGATAGACGGAGCCTTACGACGAATCCCGCTTCGCCCCGTCAAGATGTCCCAATGCTCTCGTATAAACATGCAGCTTTCTCCAGGTCGATCTATACGCCATCATTGCGGATCTGGAACCAAAGAATTTCCTCTTGAATTCATAGTCATATGGCGCTTCGGGGCTATAGAAGACCTCTCCAGGGACAAATTCGTCTCGGTACCCGAAATTGCATTCGAGGTACCCGATATACCAGCAGTTGTCGGTGTGCTTACGTCTGGTTTCTTCTGATATGTCTTGCTCGTGCAAGTGATCGACAAATTCCAGCAGGTAGCGTCCGAGAGCCTTGGCAAACACATGCATCTCTTCCCTGTAATACCAATCCTCGATGAAATCCTCCAATTCCTGTTCTTCCTCAATGATCATGGCTTGCGTCCCAGGGTTCCGTGGCAGACCGACAAGAAACAACGTAGGTCCTTTGCTTTGAGTAGGGCTTCACGTGCATCCAAGGTTCCTTCCCCTCCGTGGTTCACATTACTCGTACGCTTCAAGCCCGGCTTTCATGGCTCCTTCCACGGTGCCGTCAACAAGGTCCGAACCCGGAAAGAACCATTCCTCCGAGTCGTAACTACCGGAGCTGAACTTGTAGATCGCGAATTTCCAGTTGTCCATGCTACCCCGGTACTCCAACCGGCAGATCGGTCCTATACGCCCGTGATCCGAGCGGTCCAGGTAGAGAAACCGTCCTTTGAAGCGAGTAAGGTAATATCGACCCTGTTTCTTGAGAACTCGCTCGTTGAATGACTCGACAATGCTCTCGACCTCGCTCTTGATTTCGCGAGGTATGGCGGGTTTCTTGCCCATTTGCGAATACTCCCCAGCAGTCTCAATCTCTCTCGGAGGTTGGTTCGTTCGCTGTGAATCTTATCGCGGAGACCCTCCGAGTTCCACGTTGATCGATTTGATGTCGAACTTCTCCGAATCAAAGTCGCCAGGCAGCCATTCAAACATCTCCTCATGTTCTGGGTGGGATGGATCTTTGAGGGCTTCCAAGAGATTCTCATAGCCCGGCGCACCGCCACAATCCTCTGGGGGACAGGCACGCTTACCCGCGAGACAGACAGGATACCGAGTTCCCTTTTCTATGGGCAGAATCTTCTCAACAAGGATTTCATGCTCCCAGGAGTCACCAAAGTCGTACAGATAGTGAAACTTGCTTTTTTCTCCTGGGACAACTTTATGGAGATTAAATCTTTTCTCGTTTTCCACGTCGTCGCCCATGTCTACATCTAAGGAGGGATCTCCGTACGATACTCCGTCAATTATAAACTCATGGAGATGGCTGTCTGTCCACCCCATTACGACCTGAAGAACTCGATGGAGATTATCGAGACGGATGTCGCAAGGCACAAGCATCCTCCTCCAGATTGGAGGTCTGATGTCTCGGAGCGTTACCTTGATCTGATACGCTCGCTTCTCGTCAGATTTCTTTTTCACAGGCATTTTCTCACTCCTCAGCGGAGATTTTACCGTTCATTCGTGCCTATTCAAGGGTTCGGTTCTCTATATAGATACCGGCAGGCATGGTCAAGCAGAGATGGGCGATCATGAGGAAATCCTTGCCAAACTGTCCCCATTTCGGGTATCATCAGCCCCATAATGGGGACAGCATCAGAAAACTTGAGTTCCACATTGTTCGGCAAGGTTCGGTCTTCCGTGCTTGCGCTCCTCTTCTGTCGTAGCGATGAATCTTTCTACTTCCGAGAAATA
>JACRDE010000520.1 GCA_016212935.1 Desulfomonile tiedjei
CGACGCACGTTTCTCCAGGGAACAAGAGCCTGTTCGATCTCGAAGGTCTCTTCGTCCAGGAAGTTCACGTCTTCAATCATTATTACCGCATCAGTACCTACCGGCATGGGTCTGCCTGTGTTCACAGCCCATGCGTCAACGCCGATCTTCAGGGTTAGGCTCCTGTCCGGGCCGGCTCCGAAAGTGGATTCCGCTTTCACAGCGAATCCATCCATAGCCGCGGTATGAAAGTGCGGTGAAGAAAGAACCGCGTGAACCGGCGCGGACGTCGTTCTGCCCATAGCTTCGGTCACGGGAATTGTTTCAGGTTCTGGAAAGCTTTTCCTGCTGAGATGTTGTAAGAATACGGCCAGGGCTTCGGCCGGCGGCTTCATGTCCAGATAAATATTCCTTCTCAAGGACTTCCTCCATCCAATTGGAAAACATGTGAACAGTTACAGTGTCGCCTTTGTACAGCCCTTCGCAATCGGGTTCGATTGTGATATATCCGTGCGCTCGCACCATCGCGGAGACCATCCCGGATTTGCCTGGGACCGGAACAGCGGTCAATTTTTTCTCTTTCTTCTGGAGGCGGACTCGCACGAAATCCATTCTTCCTTCTTTGGAGGCAACGTTTCGACTGAGGCTCGCCCGAATTGTCGGTGACAGGAAAGGATGCGAGGATTCCTCGCCTTCAAGTCTGCGTATAAGGGGGACCACAAACTGCTGGAAACAAACCATGGCAGATACTGGATGACCTGGAAGTCCCACTACTGCGCGTGAATCCACTCTGCCGAGTATTAGGGGTTTTCCCGGAGATACGGATACTCCGTGGACGAGTATTTCTGAATTATCATGACGGGAAATCGCTTCAATAACATGGTCTCTGCTGCCCATTGAACTTCCGCCGGAAATTACCACCAGATCGGCTGAGTTCAGGCCCTTCTCTATCATGGACGTGAGAGCGGCAAGATTGTCCGGAGCAATTCCTATCCAAACAGGGGTAGCGTGGGCGTCCGCTATCATGGCCGAAAGCGTATGTCGGTTGACGTCCCTCATGCAGCCGGGCAGCGGGGTCTCCTCGATCGGCACAATCTCATCGCCGGAACTGATAAGCGCGACGCGAGGCTTGCGATACACTGTGATCTCAGCCCTTCCCATTGCCGCAAGCAGTCCCAAATCTTGGGCGCGCAGCCTGTGCCCTGGCTGCAGCAGAGTCTCACCGGATTTGAAGTCTTCGCCCTTTCGGATCACGTTGTCGAAGGGGGCTACAGCCTTGAGGATTTCCACGGTGTTCTGATCCACCTGTTCAGTGTGCTCGATCATCACCACTGCATCCGCATTGGGCGGGAGCGCTCCACCTGTCCAAATCCGAGCTGTCTCGCCTTTCCTGAGCTTTAGGTCCCGGATTTCGCCCATGGCTATTTCGCCGATCAAATTGAACAGTGCGGGGGAGCTTTCGGAAGAGCCGAACGTGTCAACCGAGCGCACGGCAAATCCATCCATGGTGGAACGGTCGAATCCAGGCACGTCCTCGGGGGCTCTCATCGGTTCTCCCACAACCCTGAAAAGCGCGTCGCAAATAGAAATGTTTTCTCTATCGAGTCGAGTGAACCCCTTGAGCCGGTCCCGCGCTTCGTTTGAGGAAAGCACCCGGAGAAATGGCTTCAGCATTTTGTAATTCTCTTCTTGGTTAGTGGAAATACAGCGAAAGTATATCAACCGCACGGTCTTATGTCAAAAATGTCTAAACCCATGGCAGCGGCGCCTACGCTAGTTGAGCCTGACCATCGTTTTTTTTCACCGGCTTTTCACCCATCTGCTATCTTTTGGGAAAGACAAGCCCAGGCGGAGGTAGAAGACAATGCACGAGAATTTTGCTCGCAAGGTCTTGGCCTATAGGTGGTTGATATTCTGGATCATGGCCGCAGCCTACGCATTTGTCTATTTCCATAGGCTTTGTCCCGCCGTGGTTGCCCTGGACCTCCAAGAGACTTTTCAGGCTTCAGGTGGGTTTATGGGGCTTCTGGCGTCAGCGTATTTCTATCCTTATGCGCTGATGCAGTTTCCAGCAGGATTACTTTCGGATTCACTCGGGCCTCGTAAAACAGTCACGTTTTTCCTCTCCATCGCTGCCGCCGGCAGTGTGCTCTTCGGACTTGCACCGGGGGTGGAAGTCGCTGTCTTCGCGCGTGTACTGGTGGGACTGGGAGTCTCCATGGTCTTCATTCCGGCAATGAAGATACTCTCCCAGTGGTTTCGGGTGACGGAATTTGCCTTCATGACGGCCATACTTACAACCACGGGGGGGATAGGAGCACTCATTGCCGCCACCCCACTTGCTGTAATGACCGGATGGATAGGCTGGCGATACTCATTTCAGATTATCGGCCTGGGGACTCTCATTATAGCTGTCATGGTGTGGTTGTTTGTTCGGAACAAGCCCCAGGATAAAGGGTGGCCGTCCCTGGCCGAGATTGACCACTCCGGTCCCGGGACAGCAGCGCCTCCCCTGACCATACCGTTGTGGCAAGGCGCTCGCCGTGTTGTAACCGAAAAATATTTCTGGCCGATCGCTGCGTGGTTCTTTTTCGGGTGCGGAGTCTTTTTCAGTTTCGGCGGCCTATGGGCGGGGCCGTACCTGCAGCACGTTTACGGCATGACACGAGCTGAGGCAGGGAACGTTCTCAACATGATATCCGTGGGCATGATTTTCGGGAGCCCTCTAGTGAGCTTGCTTTCCGACAGGGTGTTTTACAGCCGCCGGCGAGTCCTCACTTTGTGCTCATCGGTTCTCGTGGCGGTGATGGTCTTCCTCAACGTTTTCCATTCAGGGCTCCCCATCTGGGTTCTTTATCCGGTTTTCGTCGTGTTCTCTGTTACTTCTTCTGCCATTGTGGTGATAGGCTTTGCCACAACGAAGGAGTTGTTTCCAATTGAGATTGCTGGCACTTCAGTGGGAACAATGAATCTGTTTCCTTTCCTAGGGGGCGCAATTTTTCAACCTGCGCTGGGCCGTGTTCTTGACGCATACTCCGGAACCGCCACCGGCGCTTATTCATTGGAAGCTTACAAGGCCATGCTTCTGGTGCTCCTCGCTGCATCAATCGTGACGGCTGCGAGCACTCTCTTTATGAAAGAGACCTTCCCGAGACTTCTGATGGGCGCGAAGTAAGTCCTTTTCATATGAGGCTGAGGAACGAAAACGATGTGTAATCGAAAAAGTAGTATTAGGACAGCCGTTTCGAGGAGTGGTCTGAGGCTCGGCCAAACAGTGCTATTCGTTAGAGATGAGACTTGCCCAGGACGTCAGTCTCTGCGATTCTCAAATGCTACTCGCCGGACGGCGCACAGGGATGGGCTTTGAACGGCGTGGCGAATATCTCTGAACAGAGCGTCCTTGTCATACGGACGGGCGCGCTGGGTGACACAATTCTCACTTTGCCAGTGCTGGCTTCCATCCAAGCCGCGCATCCTGGCGTGACCGTAACGTTCCTAGGTAATCGCGCGTACAGGGATCTCATCCCGGAAGGAATTGGATTCCGCCCTGTTGACGGAATTGAATGGTCCTGGCTTTTCGGGCCTCATGCGGCCGGAGCTCCCGAATCTGCTAAAGCGTTCACCAAAGCCTACGTGATTCTCAACAAGGCTGACGACGTAATCCGGAACCTCGTGCGTACAGGTACGCGCTCTGTAGCTAGCTCGTCCTCTGCGCCGGGCCAAGTCAAACACATAGTGGAGCACATCCATGAATCCCTTGGACTCCCGACAGCAGCCAAAAGGCCGGTTTTCAGGAGAATAGGGGGGCAAAGCATCCTGCGGCCTATTATCTGGCTGCATCCAGGAAGCGGAGGCCTCAAGAAATGTGTCCCGCTGGCGGGAATTTCTCGGATCGCTCTGGAGCTCCAATCCAAAACCGGTTTTCACCTCGTGATCACAGCCGGGGAAGAGGATGAGTTTCTGAAACGATCTCCCGAGTGGGGGAATCTCTTGAGCGCGGCAGGGTCAACTCTCTTAGAAAACAGACCGTTATCGGAAATCATGAAGGTCCTCCGCCACGCTGCTGTATTCATTGGAAACGATTCGGGGATAAGCCATATGGCCGCGAATATGGGCGTCAAGTCGGTGGTTTTTTTCGTGGCGTCAGATCCAGCCCAGTGGTCTCCCTGGGTTCCTGAACGGGATATGCGAATAATTGATCTCAGAAATCAAGACGTTGTGGAAACCGGTTGGATCTCCGCCGGGTTAGCCGCGGCCCTGGATCTCTTGAGCGAACGCAGCATGGACTAATACATATGTACTCAAAATCAGAAAGATAGGAGGAACCATCTCAGCACAAGGGGGGGCTTTCCGATTTTTCCGTTTTTGAGCGTGAACTGACACAATGCACATAGGGGCCTTGTGTTATGAGCCCCCCCCACTCAGGGGACGCCTGCCATCTCTGAGCAAAAACACAGTGAGAATAAATTACAGAGCCGCTTAACAATCTACGCAATGTTCCACAGAAGAGGGAAGTGAGTAGATAGCGCGCATCGACGGCAACTGGCATGTTGCACCGAAGTTAATAAAATACTTCATAAAACCAATTAGATACAATCAGAATAATACGGAGTGGCGTTCGCTGGCGCTGGGTTGGCGCCAGCGCTCGGGTGTCCACTATCGCGTACTGAGGTCAAGTTGATAGATTAAACAGCAGTAATAATGAGATATTACTGAGCTTATATAATGTTATTGGTGTGCTTTTATTTAATTTGAATTATATTATATCGAGAGAAATTATGGTTTTTGAAACTTTTTTATTGACAACAAAAAATATGCAGGTAATGGTGCCCTTCAAGAGATCGTTGTTCCTGGGAGGGAGGGTATGAAGATAAGAAAACCCGATATGCTACTGGTATGTCTAGTCTTTTTGGGAGCCATGTTCGCTGTTGAAGCTCAGGCATGGAACTACTTACAGACTGCTGCGGCAGATCGCCAAGAAGACCTTTATTCACCGTCAACAACCCAAAGCAAGCAGATTGAGAAGGTCAAACCGAAGAAGATTGTCAAATGCAAGCCTTTGGTTTCCGGCCCGGAGTTGACCTATGCGCTGACTCCCAAATGCATCCTGCCGCCTCCAAAAACGAGGGGCTGGGAAATGACTGCGGAAGCGCTCTTTGCACGCACCAAAGGCCATGTGCGTTACTACAAACAGTATGCGGGCTACTACGCACTTGGCACGTACGACATAGACCTCAATGCCGACATGGGGCTGCCAGACCACAATGTTATCGGCACTTTTACGGCCGCCTACAGATTTCAGCCTCAGTGGTCCCTCAGGTATTCCATCATTCCAATGGCTCTTGAAGGAACTGGGACCACAGGCGCAAATTTTACCTTCGGTAGTACCACGTTCACATCCGGTCAGCCTACCAGGGTAAAATGGGAACGGCTATATCAGCGGATAGGGCTCGTTTACGACCCAATCAGGACTGTAAGCTCAAGGGTCAGCATATTCGGTGATTACGTGCGGCTTGACGACAAACTCAGTGCTTATCAATCCGGATGCTGCGCCGAGGTGATGAACGCTGACCTTAACATGGCCATCGCTGGTGTGGAATTCGAAAAATGTCTCAAGACCACAGCCAATTGGAGCACCTTATCGATTGAATGCAGTGCTGGTGTGGCCTTCGGAGACGAGGCGGTGGGTTCGGATGTGAGCACCGGCTTGAAATACAGCATTCCCATGAGTAACGGCCGCACGGGATTCATTAAGGGCGGTTACAGATACTTGACCTACAAGAAAAAGTACAGTGACGCCAGATCCTTTGACACGGCCATGGACGGAGGCTTTCTCCAGATGGGGTTTGTCTTCTAGGAATAAGGGCTGCCGGGTTTTTGCGGAGGGAACCCGGCGCGCCCAAACCTTTTCCGGACCCGGAAGACAAATTGTTCAGCCCGACCGCTTCCGAGGTCCCCTCCCAGCTCTCTTAGCCCGGTCGGGCTTTTTTCTTTTGGGCCAATCTTGCTCAGCGATGCATTCGGTGAACTCTTCCTATGCTCACACGTCCTAAGCCCCGCGTTCTACTGCCGAGTTTTCCTTCGCCTTGTCCAGTCTCTATTTCACAATGCGTACGAAAAGAATTAATGTATGCAAACGGACAGGATCATCCAAACATGACTCTTCAAGAAAAAGTTCTAGAAATGATACGCCGGCGACCAGGCACGTCCAAGACTCGACTTTCTGGCGTGTTCGGTCTTTCGGCCTATCGC
>JACRDE010000521.1 GCA_016212935.1 Desulfomonile tiedjei
CAGCGAATCCGAGAAAGAGGGGCGTGATGTCTTTCCGCTCCTTGTAGTTTATCCCGTAGGCCGAGAAGATCTGACGAGAAGCCAACTCGGTGCCCGATGCAGCCGCACCCACCACGACCTTCTTCCCTTTCAGCTCTTCGATGTTCCGAATGGAGCTGCCAGAGCGCACCACGATTTGAACAGCTTCCGGATAAAGAGCTGCGATGGCCAGGTAGTTGGTGTATTTTTCTTTTTTGTCAATGAAGGATTCCCTGCCGGTCCGGCCATAGTCAGCTGTATCGTTCTGTACTAGTGCCAGATCCGCCTCACGCTTGCCGAGCAGTCTGATGTTCGCAACAGAGGCGCCGGTGGCCTGAACCGTTACATTCAGGCCAGGAATAGCATCCTTCCACAGCTTCGCGATGCCTCCGCCCAACGGGAAGTACGTACCTCCGGTTCCGCCGGTGGCCAGGACCAGGTCAATACTCTCTCCGCTTTTCCAGGGCGTTTCCTGCGCTGCTATCACGGAAGGAACTTCAAGACCCGCCGGGACGGCCGAGCTCACGAGAAGCACAAGTGTCAATAGGGTTCCTCTGCGCATCATCAAATCTCCTGTCGCTCTGTTACCGCCTCTGGATACCATAAACTCGAATTGTGCCGCGGCCTTGCCTTTCACTGGGTGTTGCTTCAGGCCCTGAAGAGCCGCGGTGCGGTATCCCACAAAGTCCAATGCAAACAAGACGCTCACCACTTTATGAATCAAGCATCCTTCTCGTGTTTCCGAGCATGCCCAACCTCGTGAGGACCTGTCAACCATAATCTTCGGTGTTACCCTGCATCCGAGGACTGGCGAAAGCTTGCTGTTGAGATCGATATGAGCCACCAGAACTCACACGCGAAAGTTATCGTTGTCGAATGCTTTGGCGCCCCTGTAGCCATAGAATGGCGGAGAATGGGTCTGATACCATTTCGCTTTCAGATATGTAAAATCTGAAAGCGAAATGGTATCAGTTGACGTAGGACCGCGAAATCGTCTATCTCAGCGGCTACAAATTCGATGGGCCAGTTCGACTGGTATCCGAACCAAGCTCCAACGTCTGCTTCATGACCTCTGCCCCTTGCTCGACTAAGGCGCCGATAGACCCAGCGAGTTCGTTTGGCAAGAGGTCGGTGATCCAGACGAGCCGAGTGCGGCCTTCACCCTCGGAAAAGACCTGCATCGACGCGTTGTGGTGCTTTGCCAGCCATCCAACCACAGCATACGCGAATCGACGTGCCTCGTCGTCAATGTCGACGAGCAACTCGCGCACCACCATGCCATTTGCGAAGGTCACGATTCTGGCGTCCTCGTCGAGGCGCGTATCGATGACAAAACCTGGTGCGAGGCGCAGGTGTACGGCGCCTACATCGCGAATGGCCTTCCAGACAGTCTCGGGGAGAGCCTCAATCAGGATTTCTTTTCGGATAGAAGCCATATGTGCGTCTCCTTGATTCCTGGTTCGGAGTAGATGTTGACAATCAGCAGGGGAGTTAGTGCCTGAAATAGGCATGAAAAGGACTCACTCAGCCGCTGGCTGATTTATTTGTTGTTGAGTGAATGCCAGAGATAGAGAGACGCGACGCTTCGATACGGCCTCCAAAGCTCTCCGTATTTCTCAATCGCTTTCGGCTCAGGCACCTCAGGCAGGCCGTAAAATTGAGAAATAGCCTTCCTGACGCCCAAGTCCAGCGTTGGAAAGACATCCGCACGGCCGAGATTAAAGATAAGATACATTTCGGCCGTCCAGCGTCCCACCCCTTTGATTTGGGTAAATTCTCTTATGATCAGTTCGTCGGACATTCGCTTCAGCTTCTCCAGCGGTGATAGTTTTCCGTCCAGGTATTTCTCGGCCAAGTCCTTCAAAAAAGACGCCTTCATGAAAGAGAGACCTGCTTTACGCAGATCTGCACCGGGCGTGTTCAAGAGTTTCCGCGGACAGGGACTTCCATCTTCCGAAATCAGGGCGTTCACGCGGTTCAGAATCGTTGCCGCAACCCTATTTGAAAGCTGTTGACTTACAATCGCCGAAATAAGGGCAGTCAATGGCTCCTTATTTAACATAGGCCGAAATTGAAAAGGTTCCAGGCTTCTTACAAGCAGGGCAAAAACCCTGTCCTGCTCCTGCAATACGTTGACCGCTCTCTGCCATTGCGTCGGCGTAGATACCACACGTGGCTTTGTCAAATAAACGCCTTCACGCTCAAGGAGCGTGACCTTCGCGGCCAAACCCCCAGGGGCGGAAAAACCGCCTATTTCCCCCGAGGAGGCGATTACGCGATGGCAGGGCACGATGAGCGGTATCGGGTTCTTGCCGAGAGCGCTTCCCACCGCTCGGGCCGCATTGGGCTTTCCAAGGAGAGCGGCCAGTTCACCGTACGTCGCGACCGTACCGGCAGGGAGCTTTTGAGCGGCCTGGTAGACAGAAAGCATGAATTCGGAAATTCCTGAAAAGTCCAAAGGTATCCCTGAAAAGTCCTGCATCCGACCTTTCATATGTGCTTTCACTTTTCGGATGAGTTCCCTTACCCAAGTGGGCGGAGAAGACGATGAACTCGTTTTTCCCGTGATCTCTTTCAGGCGCTGTTCGATAGCCGTTCCCGAAGGCTCAGGAAGAAAGAACGAATCTATGCCGCTGGTGCTCCAACTTACTCCACAGACACCCATGGCCGTTGAAAAAGTTGTCCAAGCCGCATCCGGTTTTTCCATACCTGCACGTACTCCTTACGATTTCAACACACGGCCGCGTCACACCTATAGGTGGAATGCCGCATCCTAGACCGGTATGGTCTCGAAAAGCGCTAATCAAGGTCACGCTGTTTGCTCTCCCTACCGGCTGCAAGCCCGCCTGCGAACGGCGAAGTGGTTACCGACGGACACAGGGCTGGTCCCGCGCGTCGCCTGAGCCCACTAACGAACAGTAATCGTTGACAATTTTACGTGTGCTTTCTGTGCACGGTTGAGTGATGATCGGACCTGTTTATCTTGATCAGTAACGAAAAACTCCTTGCTCATGGCTTCCTTGCCTTCTGCAGGTACCAACCCGGCACATCCGATGGTCCCGATGGCAACGAGCAGAGGAATCGATCTCAGGTCCTTACCTTCGCGGTGAGATTGGAGTCAGGGGCATAACTTACACTTAGGATGTCTTGGCGTTACTGCTCTCAGCCAGTTCTTTCTGGTAGGCTTTCCAGCCTGGACACCACTTGGTATGCCATCGCCAAATCCGGGCTATTAGTGAATTAGGTTTTCTTTCCGCATAGTTCCGAAATCTGCAGCTTGCACAACTGGATTTCACTGTCATGGTCGCCTCCATATCGCTCAGTTTACACTCTATTACATCAGTATCACAATGCCTTTCGTGACTCGCGGGATAAACATGCCTCGCAAAGCAAAGCAGCGCAGCCTGATGCAGTATAGCCTGCCACGTCTTGGGCGAAGGCACGCATCTGAAACCGGTGCCGCCGTTCCAGATTCGCAGAATCTATCAGCAGGAGTCCTTCTTTTAATTGCCGGGATGCTCTGATTTCACTTTTCCGTCCTACGGTGAATGAGGTATTCTCACCTGCAGCCTTGCAAAATGGGCTTCTGTGGCTAACACAGGTGCAGACATGGCTAAGTAATAATTTGAGGTAACATCAGCAAGTTCGGGGAGGAACTTCTCATAATAGGTCCTCCATGATTCTTACTCGCTTCAACGCGAACTGGTATAAGGAGTTCTAACAACACCATGACATTCACCACCCCCGTGGAAGACAGGTATTTCGAGGATTACATCCCTGGAACTGTCCACGAGTTCGGCAGTATTACTGTTGAAGAAGCAGAGATCATCTCATTTGCTCAACGCTTCGACCCTCAGCCTTTTCATACAGATCCGGTGGCGGCACGGAAGTCCGTATTCGGTGGTTTGATCGCCAGCGGTTGGCACACTGCAAGTCTTACAATGAGGCTCTTGGTTGACCATTACATTTCGCACGTAGCCAGTCTGGGCTCTCCCGGACTGGACGAGCTACGTTGGCTCAAGCCTGTGCGACCTGGTGACACTCTTTCGGTGCGTGTCACACTCCTTGAGACTCAGCGTTCTTCTTCAAAACCTGACCAGGGGTTCATTCGCGGATTGACGGAGGTGCTCAACCAGCACGGCGAAGTGGTGATGACCATGAAGTCGGGTGGGTTTGTCCGATGTCGGGAGACTGACGCATCGACTGCGATGATTGGCAACCATGTCTGAGACGGATCCGAAATTATGGAATCGTACCGCAGTCAGGTGCTTGGCTAGTTCCAGGGCAAATGAAAGGCCCATCTCGTTTCTGGTGGACGATCGGGAAATCAAGGTGCGCAACATCCTCAAATCCTGGCGAGAACCAGACTACTTGTATTTCAAAACAGAGGCGGAGGATGGCCGAGTATATGACATCCGGCATCACGAATATGAGGATACATGGCAGGTGAGAGAATCCGTGTCTTATACCGATTCGCTTTCAAATATGTAAAATCGGGGAGGCACTCCTTGTAAGAAGTTCCTCCCCGAACCCCACCTCAAGAACTTTTAGCACTAGCCGGAACCCTCATTTCCTGAAAGGAAATTTGGGGTTCCGGCAAATGATAAAAGTTTCTGGAAGGGGGTTTGGGGGAAAACTCTTTACTAAAGAGGGTCCCCCCAATCTTACTCTTTTGAGAGCCAATTCCTAGAAAACGACTTGACAGGGACCGGCAAGATGCCGGTCTCACTGAAGCGTTTTCAGGTTTCGTAGTGGCGGTTGCCGCCATGGGATTTGGTATTACAGGCTGCAGAAGCCGCGATAGCCGTCCATTGCCTCATCCGTCAGAAGTCCACCGAACTAAGGCCCTTCTGATCGAACAGCTTCTTGTATTGACCGTAGCCTTCCTTTTCCAAGGCCTCTACAGGAATAAACCGGAGCGCTGCAGAGTTCATGCAGTAACGAAGACCTGTCGGTTTCGGCCCGTCGTCGAACACATGCCCGAGGTGCGAGTCTCCGTGCTTACTTCTCACCTCAGTCCGTGTCGTGAAAAAGCTCCTGTCCTGTTTTTCCACCACGTTGCCGGGTTCCAGCGGCCGGCTAAAGCTTGGCCATCCAGTGCCGGAATCGTATTTATCAAGGGAGCTGAAAAGGGGCTCCGCAGACACTACGTCCACATAGATCCCAGGTTTTTTGTTATTCCAGTATTCATTTCGGAACGCGGGTTCGGTTCCTTCCTCCTGTGTGACTTTGTACTGCAAC
>JACRDE010000525.1 GCA_016212935.1 Desulfomonile tiedjei
TGCGCGGCCGTTTCTGCGATTTCTCAGGGAGAGATACCCAAGGATTCTTCAGCAATCTTAGCATACCATGGAGTAATCGAATCATTTCACAACAGTGGCGGTGTGATCCCACTGCGTTTTGGTACGATTGTGGATCAAGAGTCCGACGTCAACCACCTGCTGCAAAACCACAACGAACGCTACAAACGCCTGTTGGAAGAGCTGGGCGATTGTGCGGAAATGGGACTTAGAGTAATCGTCAATTCCGTGAGCGCTGCGGCTGAAGCATGCAGTGAAACACCCACCATTCCGCTGCCCACGGGTTCTGGATCAGGAGCGGCGCACCTGGCCCGCCTGAAAGCCCGTCACGATGCCCAGGCGTTGGCAAGTGCGAGATACCAGGCAACAATAGAACGTTATCGCTCTCCTTTTACAGGTCTTTTCGTGAACTTCAAGGCCGAAACCTCAAGATTCGCGTTACCCGACGCTCCCGCCAATTCTGTTTTCCTGTCACTTCACTTTCTGATTTCGAAGCAGTCAGTAGAGCCTTTTCGCAAAGCGTATGTTGATCTGAAGCTTCGTGAGAATACAAAAATGATGCTTAGCGGCCCTTGGCCCCCTTACAACTTCGTTCTTCCTGAAGATTGTTAATCTCGGCCTAGAGATTGTCCATTCTAAATGTGCGGGCCCGGAAACACAGCATTTATGCTGTCCGGGATGGGTAATGCCATGGTTACCGAAGTCGTTGAGGCCTCAGATGAATATTTGAAGGATCGTCACGAAAAGCTCTTCGAGACACTCCTGGAAACAATCCCGTCTTCCGTGCTCTTGATCGATCGCGATATGCGTATCGTGTCCGCAAATCGAAACTTTTTGCAGAAGAGTCGGAGGCGCAGAAGCGAGGCCATAGGCCGCAAGCTCGGAGAACTTCTGCCTGCTGCCATCATCGAGTACATGGACATCTCCAGTCGAGTCCGGCAGGTCTTCGAGAACGGCCGGGCAACGAGGGGCGAGCGACTCGTGTACAGGGCTCCAGGCATTCCAATGACAATCTATTATTACAGCATTCTTCCTTTCTCTTGGCGGGGCCACGTGGAGAATGCCGTCCTATTGATGGAAGATGTCACCGAGCAGGTTCGTTTGAGCGAAGAGGTTCGCAGAGCGGAACGTCATCTGGCAAGTGTGGTGGAGAGTGCTACTGATCTTGTTCTTTCCACGGATGCCGATGGGAGGGTCCTGACCTGGAACACGGCAGCGGAACGCCTGTCGGGCTACACGCTTGACGATGTCCAAAAGACGCTATTTCTCGATTGGTGTGTACCGGAGCATCGCCAGGAACTGAGTGACGTATTTAACAGGTTCAGGTCGGGGTCCAGCTCGCAAACAGGCGAGTGGGACATGGTGACCAATCCGGGCAAACGCGTCCCTATAAGTTGGGTCTTTTCACCGATGAAGGATGAAACAGGCCGCTTGGTCGGAATGGTAGCGGTTGGGAGAGATTTGAGCGAACACAGAAAACTGGAGCGAGAACTCCGGCAATCACAAAAGCTCGCAGCACTGGGCGTGATGGCCGGTGGTATTGCGCACGAAGTAAGAAATCCCCTTGCCATCTGCTATTCCGCCGCCCAGTTTCTAAACGAATGTGAGTTCGAATCAGAATTCAACAGGGAGTGCGTGGAACGGATTCTGGCGAATATACAAAAGGCGTCGGTAATCATCGAGAACCTGCTCAGATTCGCGCGGCCGTCTGCAGCTACCGATATGACGCTGGTAGACATCGTGACCATATGTCACGATACCTTGAAGCTCGTGGACAATCAGGCAAAAATCCAGAAAATCTCAATCTGCGTAAGCGTGGATGTTCAACACGCGTTGGTTCGAGGAAATGCCAGTCTTCTGCAGCAAGTGTTCCTGAATCTTTTCCTCAACGCAATGAACGCAATGCCGGACGGAGGCACTCTGAGCCTTTTTATGCACAAATCCGGCGAAGAGTTGTTCGTCAGCATAACGGATACCGGCCACGGCATTCCGAAAGATGACATTGACAACATATTCGACCCGTTCTACACACGCGCCCCGGTGGGAAAAGGAACCGGACTGGGTCTTTCAATATGTTATTCAATTCTGAAGCAGCATTCCGGGAGCCTGCAGGCAGAAAGCGTACACGGAAAAGGCTCTACGTTTACCGTAAGATTACCCGTTGTCGAGGATTAGGCATCATGGATAAGGAAAACAAACTGTTTTTGATAGTCGATGATGAGCCTGATATGTGCTGGCTGTTGGAACACCTCCTGGAGCGCGAGGCCTATTCCGTCATGAAAGCTTCCAGCGGAAGGGAGGCAATGAAGTTGATGGAAAGCCACAAGTTCGGATTGGCATTTGTGGACCTTAAATTGGATGACATGGAAGGACTTGAACTTGCCCACCGTTTCAAGCTCGCCGATCCTTCGCTAAGAATAGTCATGGTGTCAGGGTTTTGTTACAGGGATGATCCCACCGTTCAGAAAGCTCTGGCAGATGGTCTGATTTGCGATTTCATCCCCAAACCGTTCCTGCACGCCGAAATAATCAAGTCCATCGAATCTGCGCGCTCGCTGCCTACCGAGCAGGCCCAAGTACTGACTGAATTCCCTAGTTAGGGAACCTATTCCATAGCACTGAATCCCGAATTTCCTTCCAAATTACATTTTTCTGTATCATACAGAACCCCTCCCTTTTAGAATTCCCGCTCAATCTCTTGAAATCCAACCAGTAATGACTTGATGCGTGGCATAACATATGGAAAATACACCAGTTTACTTGCAACTCCTTCTGTGGGATTCATTCGGAAATCAAGTGACGCCAATTTTCATGGCGCGTTCCTCACAACCCGGCATTAATATAAGTGATTAAGCCAAGGCCCGCAGACTTTTCAATCTTGGCACGAATCTAGCAGTAACCCCTGTCAAGGCATGCCTAACATTAAAAAAGCCAGCGATGGCAAACGAGAATTCTGAAAGTGGAGGGTTTAGAAAATGGCCAAGATAGCGAAGTCTACCGATTCTTCCAGTCTTGCTGAGGTTGTGGACAGGATTTTGGACAAGGGTATCGTGATCGATGCCTGGGTCAAAGTATCGCTCGTCGGCATCGAACTGCTTTCCATAGAGGCCAGAGTGGTCATCGCGTCAGTGGAAACCTACCTGAAATATGCCGAGGCGATTGGTCTCACCGCAAGTGCTGCTGCGCCTGCATGATAGTTGTGCCGCCGGGGTTTTCCGCAGGTCCGGGGGGCACTTGCCCCCCCACAGATCCCTCAGCGGAAAATCCTATTGGCACAGCCAACCAGTAGGGTCACTTGGCGCCTCACTAAGTAAGATGAGGCTTTGAGTAAACAAAGGAGGAGTAATGGGTACTCTGACTCAAGATATCGCCCGGCTTTGCGGAGAGATAACCAGCTTACGGGGAGATCGCCAGGCTTTTATGGCGGATGTCGCCAAGCAGACCGACGGAATGAAAACCGACGTGGCGTCCATGCGGGCTGGATTCCGAGAATCTCACGCAAAAATGGCAGCCGGAACGAGAGCGGATCAGAAGAAGTTTGTTTCAAATATGGTGGCCGATGTGTCCGGAATGCTTGATGGCTTCCAAAGGGCGCATGCAAAAATGGCCGCCCAAACCAGGCATGATCATGCTGATTTTATGGCGCATATGACGACCGATGTGCGCCGGATGCTGGTCGGCTTTCACAAAGCCCATGGCGAAATGGCCGAGCGAACCAGGAGAGAAGGCGCAGATTTCGTTTCATCGATGGCGACCGGAGTCTCCGATCTGCTGAAGGGATTCAAAGTCAATCGGTCCACTTCGGCCAAGAATGAGAAGGCCCAGAGAAAGCGGTTCGTATCGGATATGAAGTCTACGGTGGGGGCTATAAGACAGGACTTTGCCGATGATTTGAAGGGAGCACGTCAGGCCTGGGCCACCCTGTCACCTTCGGGGCGACTGGCTAAAGCAGAGGTCGAAAGACAAGCAAAAGAAAGAGAACTGGCACAGCAAAGAGCACGGGCAGAAGCTGAGCTCCGAGCCAGACAAGAAACTGAGCAAAGGGCCAGAGCCGAAGCTGAAATGAGAGCAAAAGACGAAGCTGAAAAAGATAGAGAGGGCCAGTCCTCAGCTATGGGCAAAAAGAAGGATAAAAAATAGGAGCCGAATTCAGCGGCACCGAATCAGGGGAACAAGATGCCTAAGCTGACGACGAAACGGACAGGAATGGAAGAGGTGACTTGCTCTTTCTGTGGCGGCACGGGGAAAGACCCATTCGGGATCATGTCTTGGATGTCAACGTGCTGTGTATGCGGTGGTAAGGGCGTCGTGCTAGTGCGGACGCCCAACACCCGATGCGCTCACTGCAACGGAACCGGAGCAATCAAGACTCTGACGTGCACTGTTTGTATGGGGACAGGGTTAGTTCCACTTCCATCGGAACCGACGACGATGTGTCCTGAGTGCCACGGTTCCGGGGATGATGAGTCGGTATCTTCAATGGCCTGTCTAAAGTGTCGCGGGCGAGGGTTCGTTATCAAAAGCTGAAAGCAAACCGGCGTTGGCAAATGGATATTCCTCAGTCAACGCCGCAACGATTTTTGCGAGGGCTGCCCTAACGTCAGAGCGGGGGCATGAACACCAAATGGAGCGGAATCATCATGAGTGGCACAGAATTGAAGATTGCATCTATTGAGACGGAAGTCATCACCCCAAGCGACGACAACATCGTGCCCGAACCGGGTGACCGTTTCGTCTGTACCCCGCATGTGGAGGAGCTGACTACTCGTGCCATGGCCTATCTCGAGGTGGGCTATTCAGTTCATTTCTCGGGTGCAGCTGGGACTGGCAAGACGACTTTGGCCTTTCACGCTGCGGCAAGGCTGGGCAGGCCAGTCATTCTCGTTCACGGAGACGACGACTTCGGAAGCTCGGACCTCATCGGCCGAGATGCTGGGTACAAAAAATCACGACTGGTCGACAACTTCATTCATTCCGTGGTCAAAACAGAAGAGGAGATGCGGAGCCTTTGGGTTGACAATCGGCTCACAACAGCCTGCAGAGACGGATACACACTCATTTATGACGAGTTTACTAGGTCAAGACCAGAGGCGAATAACGTGCTGTTGAGTATCCTGGAGGAAAAGATTCTCAATCTTCCCAGCTTGCGCAGGACAGGGGAAGGATATCTCGAGGTGCACCCATCTTTTCGTGCCATTTTCACTTCCAATCCGGAAGAATATGCTGGGGTTCACAAGACCCAGGACGCTCTAATGGATCGCATCATAACCATAAATGTGGATCACTACGATCGTGGAACCGAAATTGAGATCACGAGGGCAAAGTCGGGCGTTTCGCGACGAGATGCCACTGTCATCGTGGACATCGTAAGAGAGTTACGACTGGTTGGAGTGAACAATCACAGGCCAACAATTCGTGCGGCCATAGCTATAGCCCGAGTGCTCGCGCACAGTGGAGCACGGGCGGAAGAAAATGACAAGATATTCCAATGGCTCTGCCGTGACGTCTTGAGCGCTGACACCGCAAAAGTTACGCGTGGCGGACATCCCCTGATGGATAAAAAGGTCGGCGAAGTGATCAGGAAAGTGTGCAATAACAACACCGTCGGACGTAAGGCCGGCAAAGGACTTCCTCCAGACAAGGAGGGGGCATTGTGATGACCAGCGCAAAAGGAAACAGCCGGGGCCTAAGGGAAATTCGCACCCACTCCGGAAAAGTCGACCGTGTGGCAATTCCCCATATGGCCTATATGAACATCAGTTGCCTGGAAATGGAAAAAGCCAGAAGAGAGAAAGAAAAGTTCATCGCACTGAACAGAATCAAAGACATAGAAAAGAGGCTTCAGGAAATAGAAGCGGAAAAGGACTTGCTCCTGAAACGGCTGGGAGAGCGCTGTCACAACGGCCCGCAAGGAGTCCCGATTTTCAAGGCGCCAACTGTCCAGAGCAAGCCCGGATTCAAAATCAAGTACTGAATGCATTACAACGGCCGACGCGGGGTTACTCCCCGATAAGCCATCGGGTGAAAGTCCATGACCGGAACAAAGAGCTGCAATCAAATCAAGACGAGCCGTAGCATAAAGAGTTTCCGTTCTTGCCGCAATGCGACCGGTGCTCCGACAAACCTCCTGGATCAAGGCCGGATTCACATGGGTGAGGCGAGACGGCTCTTCAGCAAGGCGAGGGGGCTTTGGCTATGTGGTGCTCCCACGATACGGGCACGGCTTCGGAGCGCTGCGAGCAGCGGCCGATGACGATGCTGGGCAGATGCCCTTTCGAATAATGAGGGTAATTGAGGGAATCACCCCATGACGTCCGCCGCCTCTTGCCGCTGGGGTGCTTCCCATGTTTTTCCGGCAATACACTGTCAACAAGGGGAAAAACCCATGAAAGTCAATTGCGTTTCTTGTGGGCACAACCTGGAGTTGGACGACGCCTATAACGATTTCGAGGGCTTGTTCAAGTGCTATGTCTGCGGATCTTTACTCGAGCTAAAGACCAGCGACGGCAAGATAAAATCAGTGAATCCTGTGGAGAGCCAGCCGGGATCTAAGCGAACAGGGGTAGGCCTGGAAGATTTTTTGTGAGCGGGCCCGTGCGCCGGATTTGCCAAATGCGAGCGCAAAGAGCTTTGTAACACCACACTCGTCACACGCCCGAGGTGCAAAGATGGAAAAAACGTCAATAAAGGTGACTGGCTCGAAAGGCAGGTACCTTTACGCCATGGTTCCAGGCTCTCAGGAGAGGGCCTACGGATGTCTCGGAATTAATGGGGGGAACGTTTACACGATTGCAGACAGAGAAATAGCTGCGGTAGTCAGCGATGTCCCTCATCAGAAGATACGCCCCGAGCGCCGGCACTTTGCCGCTCATCAAAGCGTGTTGAAGAGGCTGATGATGGACGGAGATCTTTTGCCCATGTCGTTCGGGATAATCTCCAATGGACCCAAGGCAGTACGTGCGATTCTCTCACGAAACAACAAAGCAGTCCAGGGACAGCTGAAACGGGTCTCAGGCAAGTTGGAAATGGGATTGAAGGTGTCCTGGGATGTACCCAACATCTTCGAGTACATCATCAATACACACTCGGAACTACGAAAGGCTCGCGATGAATTGCTCCGTGGCCACCGTGAGCCCACGCAGCAAGATAAGATAGAAGTCGGTCAAATGTTTGAAGAGATTCTGAGCCAGGATAGAGAGCGTCATACCAAGCACGTGGAAAAGGTATTGGCATCACGATGCTCCGAAATAGTGCGCAACAAGTGTCGAAATGAAAACGAAGTAATGAACCTGTCATGCCTAGTGGCTCGAAGCCTCACGAGCGAGTTCGAAGCCGGAGTATTCGATGCTGCTGCTCACTTTGATGACAACTTCGCATTTGATTTCAATGGGCCTTGGGCTCCCCACAACTTTGTCGATCTTGAAATAGCCACATAGACTCGACGCGCGCGGAGGTCCCAGATGCTTCTAATAGACGACATTCTGCTATTTCCGGTGAATGGAGTTCTCTGGATTTTCGACGAAATCCACAACGCTGCGGATCAGGAGCTCCATAACGAATCCGACGCCATAACGGCACAACTGCAGCAGCTTTACGCCATGCTTGATGCTGGAAAAATCTCAGAGGCCGAGTTTGATCGCCAGGAAGGGGAGCTTCTGGACCGACTGGATGAAATCCGCTGAAGAGGCTCGTTCATCGAAGATTGAGCAGTAACACCTGCAAGCAGCTGGCCTGGAGCGTACAATGGATGATCTTATTATGGACGATGCAGAGCACGTTTCCCTCTGCGAAGCGCTTGATCGCGTTCTGAACAAAGGAGCTGTAGTTGCCGGAGAGGTAACCATTTCGGTGGCAAACGTAGATCTGATTTATCTGGGCCTCCAGGTGGTACTGGCATCGGTGGATACTATCCGCGGCAAACATCATGCGTCGTTCCAGCACGGCGGGAATCAGTGATGGAAGACGGAATTCCTGGATGTCGCTCTGGCAACCTGATGATTTCAAGCAAGAGGCAATTTTGCTCCATCCGGGGATATGGTCCCGCGAAGGAGCGCAAATCGCGGAGTAAATCATGAAGCCTGTTCACATAACGAGAGTGGAATCCGACTCGTTGGGGGATTTTGCCAGGGTCATGCAGACGGGTTGGTCGTCGAGTTCGCAAGGCAACGGAGAAGGCCAACGCTTGAATCTGAATCAAGACAGTGTCAAGAATGGTCTGGGTCAACTTGTTCTAACCCTTGTAAAGCTGCTTCACGAACTCCTGGAACGCCAGGCCGTCAGGCGCATGGAGGCCGGCACTCTCAATGACTCCGAAATTGAACAACTCGGTACAACCTTGATGATGCAGTCACAGGAAATCGAGCGACTTCGAAATGAGTTCGGCCTGACTGAAGAAGACCTGAATCTCGACCTGGGGCCGCTCGGGAAGCTCCTGTAAGGAGTATGAAGATGGCAATCCAAAGATCGACAAGACATTCAATACAGAGCACTAATCTCGCTGACCTTCTCGAACGCATTCTGGACAAAGGCATAGTCATCGCCGGTGATATCAAGATCAAATTGGTCGATGTAGAGCTGCTCACCATTCAAATCAGGCTTGTGGTCTGTTCTGTGGACAAGGCCAAAGAGATGGGAATCGATTGGTGGACGAACAACCCAGCGTTCCAGCCGGCCTTGGCTGCGGCTCCCCCTGAATAGCTGATAGTTTTCCAACAGAATAGGGACGCGCCATGAAAGAAACTGACCTGCCGAGTTTTGATTCTCCTGAGGAAATACAGGCGCCACCAACGACGCCGCCGACTCTCTCAATAGACCTGATCACCCTGTTCACATCCGATGTTTACTCGTCGGGAACGTTTGATCTTAGTGCCATAAGCTCGTCTTCAATCGGCAGGTTGTTGGATGCGCTTCCAATTCCGGTTTTACTGATCGATCAATGGTTTCAAGTAGGTTTTGCTAACCGGTCGTGTGCGAAGATAAGCACTGACTATAGAAAGATAAGGGGAGTGCCTTTTGCCAATCTTGTTCCTCTTCCGAACGATGTTGACAGAGCGCAGACACTGACCCAGAAGATTCAAGCACTGATAGAAAGAGCTTTTGAAACAAGGCGTCCTCAGATCAGCGAAGCAATTCTGGAGATAGAAAACAATAGAATATGGGCACGGCTTCACTTAAGGTCTGTCAGGATTGGTTTGGAAAGGCATGTTCTGCTGATTATCGAAGATCTCACTCATGAAAAGAAACAAATAATACTGACTCAAAGGAATGATGAAAAGTATCGTAAAGCGAATTGCGAACTTGGCAGGCGCCTGGATGAACTGACAGAAGAGGTTCGGAGGCTCAGCGAGCATCTCGAACTGGAAACCACCAAGCATATGCAAACCACTGAATCCCTGTCCAAACAAAGCGGAATGTTTGACGAATTGTGGAACCGGATGCCTGCAGGCTTGGCTGTGATCGGGAACAACGGGTCTGTAAAACGCGTCAATCCTAAATTCAGAGAAATGTTTGGGTACGATGTATCAGACCTCGAGGGCAATAGGGAATGGATCAGCGGTTGGAGTGTCCCAGGCGCAGAGCCTTTCCCGGATTCTGTATCAGACTGGGCCGACGTTTTTGAGCTTACGGATGAGCGCGACTCCATTCAAGGATCTCTTCAGGTAGTAAGCAAATACGGAGGCTCCAATACAGTAAATCTTACTGTGCTCAAAGCTCCGGATCAGGAACTGCTGATGATTTTTGATGCCATCGGTGAGTCGCGGGATCAGAATGTTTAGCTCCGATGTTACGTCCGAGACTGCAGGTAGAGGCCCGGATGGGGAAAGACTACCTGGTAGTTAGGATTCGCTTTCAAATCCGTAAGATTGGGAGCCTTCGTTCAAAAAGGTCCTTCCCGATACTTACTCGTTTGAATGGCAACAGGTAGAAACTTTCTGACGTGCTTTTGGGACGAATTTCCCTCCGCCATTTTCATTATTCGTACCGGCCTTTTTTCGTCATGGTAATACCTACAGGAGCGAGTTAAGGGAAGGAGCGGCGTATTGACAAAGGCAGGTTTCAGGAAATCAAGTGGAGCGGGGTTTGCTCCCGAGGAGTTCCTCGACTTTTTGAATCAACTTCAGAGGGCTAAACGGTTTTGAGAAACAACAGTCGGCCCCGGCGTCGAAGCAATTCTGAAAATTCTCGGACAAGTTCTTCCCCGTCAGAACAATTATAGGGCACCCACTGGTCGCAGGATCGTCCTTTAATATGCGGGTCGCTTCAAGCCCGTTGACTGCTCCTGGCATGGCTATATCCATTATGATGAGATCAGGTTTTTCCTCTTTGGCTTTCTCAATGGCCACAAGTCCGTCTCTGGCAGTTATTATTTGATACTTGGCCCTCACCAGCGTGGCCCCTACGAGTTGCCTTACTTCTTCAAGATCATCGACCACAAGTATCTTTTTCATTGGGAAGTTTCCCTCTGTCCTGATGAAATGGTAATCACTGGAAACTCACATGACGACAACGAGCACCTCTTGCTCCGTGATGTTCGGGCGGGCAGCTTGCCCGCAGATTACAAGCACCCCTGTTTTCCGTTCATCTCTGAGTGAAACATTGATGGGACCAAATTCAGCTTATCTGTGCGCCGGACGTGTGGGTGCGCGAGCCGAACGCTGCGCTCATTTTGCGACCTGAGGAAACACAGATTAACACATAGAACTATAGCATCTTATCGGCACATGACAAGTGTTATTTTGAGGCTCCCTATCCATCCCGCAATGCGGGAAAAGTATTTTCATGCGAATTTGGTTTCAAATCAGTAAGATTGGGGGAACCTTTCTTACTAAAAAAGGTTCCCCAGATCTTACTGCCTTGAAAGCGCATTGGTCTCAGCTTATGGACGGGGTGTACAGGAGTTCAGAAACTCCA
>JACRDE010000526.1 GCA_016212935.1 Desulfomonile tiedjei
ATGTAAAATCGGGGAGGCACTTCTTATTAATAACGTTCGATTTCTTGTTTTCTCGAGAAGAAGTTGGATTGCGATCGATGTAACTTACTGCTTCTATGAGAGAAATCGGACAAAGTTTGGTTGCGGCCGCAGGCCGCGTCCAGTAAGAAGTTCCTCCCCGAACCCCACCTCAAGAACTTCTAGCACTCGCCGGAACCCCAAATTTCCTTTCAAGAAATGGGGATTCCGGCAAATGATAGAAGATTCTGGAAGGGGGGTTGGGAGGAAACTCTTTACTAAAGAGGGTCCCCCCAATCTTACTTCTTTGAAACCGCATTGGTATAAGGTTAGATTCTCAGACATGCCAAGATCCGGCAAGAGTGGAGCGGCTCCGGCGGTTAATTCTGGATATACGCTTAATCACAGGAAGTGCATCCGAAAGGATTTTCTATAACAGTTCTCAAGGCTCGTTCGACAAAGGATTCTGCTTCGGGCCGCGTAAAATGCTCTCCCCCCAAAGTGAACACCAGGTTGAAGCGCTCGCGAAACAAGCCGCCCCAAACGCGAATTGGTGCCTTGAGAGCAAGAGCGTGACCTATACCATGAATCTCTGAGACCTCGAGGTCTCCGACCTTGCGCGCTAAGAGATCAGTGGTGAATCGTCTTCCTTGGGCTCCACTCCATCCGTTTCCCAGCCAGGTAACCAACACTGAGCACATAGGCCGGCCCAAAAAATAATGGACCGCTTTGCGTCTCATGGCCAAAGGCAGCAATCTGACAGCCTTGGCTAGGCTTAGTGCCGCCTGTGATATGCTCACGTCCATGCGGCTGCGGAATCGGGAGACGCGTTGGACTGAAATAAAGCGGCCAAATGAAGCGTGATCGGCCCTCTGGGTAGGATTCGACTTGAGCAGGATAGCCGAGCTGTTCACTGGTGCGTCTGTCGGACCGTGTCTTCTTCTCATTTGGACCGTAAGTCCGGTAGTGATGATTCCTGCAGGTATGTATAGAGCTCTGTTCCATTCATCGATGGCCGTATTCACTCCCCCGATGACAACATCCAACGGAGTAAAATTCTCACGAGCCGCTCTGTTTATAATATTCCTGCTTTCATCCGTTGGAAGAACAACTTTAATGTGGTGTTCCGCTCTGCCGTTCCCGTTATGCGAGATCTTGGGGAAATACTGCTCTCGTATTGAGGGCATCAGGCCTTTTCGAATCAGGAAGAGAAGGTGACGCCATAGTTCAGAGTCGGTCTTAGACCGCCCTTTTACGGGGAGATGACGTCGAACTCCTTCGCTCTGCCATGGAGGCGGTTGACCGCTCATGATCTCATGATAGCCACCGAGAAGGCGTTTTATGAACCGCGATATGGTCCATGCATCGGCAGCTGCGTGTTGTACCAGCCCGATAAAGCTGTGGCGCCCCTGACTGTGATGCAAGACATGAAACTCTGTGGGTACTGTTCGGAGGAGGTCCCAATCCTTGTTCAAGCTGCCGTCCAGATGAGCAAGCAAGCGATCCTCAAAACTGAGCGATTCGTCGGGAATTTCAAGATCAGAAACCTGCAACACGGGAACCAAGTCCTTCTGATCAGACCACATGAGACGATTACTGCCCATGTACCTGCATTCCCTTACCCCACTCAGGAAATGGGGGAAGCCGTCCAATGCTTTGATCAGTGCTCCCTGCATCGCCGATTCGTCCAATTGACCCTCAAGGCCCATACCAAAAAGAATAATGTTCTTTGCAGAGCCGTAGTTGGAGAGGACCATCAGCTCGGCCATTCCATCAAGGAGGCTTAGGTTCTCCGTCGCGTTTTCACCACGCATGGACGACCTCCGATTCATATTGCCGAGCATACGTCGTTTTCACAAACTCCATCGGTGCAGTGTGAGAATGAAAACGCTTCACGCTATTTTGCAACCTGTTTCTTTGCTGGAGCGCCTTTGAGGCCAAGAATTGGCGGGTTTTCTTTCAGAAGCAGAAAGTGCTGCCGATTCGCCAGGCAAGAGCTGTCTCACCCAGGTTCTCTCAATGTAGCCTGCGTCGGCACGCTTGCCCCCTAACCATCACTTGCTCTAAGTCTAGCATAAAGGTGGGATTTCCACCAGATACAAACTTACTGGACCTATTATTCCGAATCGGATTCAAACAAGTCAGAATCGGGGAGGCCTTCCCGTAAGAAAGTAGTCTCAAACTCGACCTCAAGAACTCCCACTTTTTGCAGAACTTAAGGGGACATCGCCCCAACGAATAGAACAAAACTTCAGGCACTTACCATGTGCGACATTTGCCGCGTTTTGCCCAGCTACCTCCTCTTCAGGATGGCCGAACAAGCAAGTAATTCATCTCGCTGCTGCTGAAGGCCACCTCGCATTTGCGACGTTTCTAAACGAGAACCGACTCCCATTTGATTTTGGAAAAAGATCCCTACTTGATAGGCATAGGCCTTTCCACCGAGCTGTTGAACGTCCTTATTGTGCTGATATGGCCTCAACGCCTGCTCCAATTCCTTGGCTGCTTGTTGAAGCTGTGCTTCAGCCTCGGAACTTTCCATACTCGCGCAGGCATCGACCCTATGAACAAACTCTTTCACCGCAGTGCAGACTTCTTCTGGAATTCCTGAAGTTCTTGCTGTCTTCGTCCCGGAAAGTGCTGCCATAAGAATGCTTGAGAAAAAAATCGCAAGGACGGCCAGAACAACTCCGAACGAAATAAACACTGCTCCAGCTGCCTTGCCGGTGGTAGTTTTGTGAGTTTCCCTGATGCCGATTACCGTGAGAACCAGCCCCCACAGACTTGCAATACTTCCCAAATAAGGGATTGGGAGCGCATTGAACAAAGTTGTGACAGACGAGTATGAGGCAACGCGAAACGTCGTCTGAAATCCCTCATTGGCTCCCCTCACAAGACAAAGGCTTCCGTGCAATAGAGCACTCCAGATCAACAGGACGAAGGGAAGTGTGATCAATGAAATCAAAAAGACAAACGCCATGCCGAAAAGAAGGGCAACGAGTCCCAAAAGCCCGCCTGAAAACAGCGATGTCCACATATAAGCGAGCACCACGCTCATGACCCCTGACATCACGGCGAAAAGGATCGGGTCAAGGTATTTGCCCTCAAGAGGCAGGTTGTCAAAGAAGGCTGTCGGCCTCATCAAACATTCTGTAGCAGTCTTGATATAGGCCTTCGTGGTTCCGTAATTCTCCCTACTCTCCCAGGCGCATTCCTTTTCATCTTCAAAGTCACCTTCTGCGGACGGGACTTCATGAAATTCCTCTGCCGGAACGGGGCTGTTCAGGGAAGCCCCTGAGGCATCGGTTTCGAGCCATTCTCCGCAATGGGGGCACTTGCCAGCAGCTTGCGGAATCTCTCGGGAACAAACACGGCAGGTTTGGGTTTTCTTGATTTCTTCTTGTGCTACCAGGTCTGGTTCCAGGTACCCCTCCTGAACAAGTCTCTCCTTTAATTCACGGAGTTTGCCGGGACTCAATTCATATCGCCGCATTATCTCGCCGTCGTGAACACCATTTTTTACGTCCTCGGCAATAGTGGCGAGAGAGTCCGATGATTTCTGCTCCATCGGAATGGTGGGTTCTGCCCTGGGAATCGACGCGTGTCCCGCGGGCGCAGCAGCTTCTTGTGCTGAACTGGATGACCTTTTTCTGAGAGATGCTTCTTTTAGGAGCCCGGCTTGCGTGAGCTTTCCGAAAAGGCTCTCAAGACCTTTGGGCGTTATGCCGTACTTTTCCATCAGCTCGGCATCGCTCATACCCGCGCTAATATCATTTAGGACCTGTTTGGCACTGATTTTTTGCTTGCTCATGTGGCGCTCTGCTACCGTGTCGGAATCTTGTAGAATTCAAATCCTACCAGATTGCGCACTTTCCGGAATGATTCTGTGGTCTTGCCATCTCGGGTTCTTGAGGCCCTCAATGGACCATTCTATCAATCCAACCCCCCGCGAAATGCCTCCGCGTTGTTTCAGAGGAGATCCGACGGTGGACAGCTAAGACTATCTTACCTGAGAAATGAGTTGACTTCCCGTGCCAAGCATATCTCACCATACTGCCGGCGGTCAACCATCATCTGGCTGCCTGCGACCTAATCGAACCTAGCGTGGACGCGTCCGGCGTGGTCGGAGCGGAAACTGGCGAGCGAAGAACGGGTCGAGGACTGGTGAGTTTTGAATAATTGATTGACTTTAGTAGTATGTGGTATGATATTAAGAAATGGTGACTCGATGCATCGAACTAGTCCTTTCACTGATCAACGAAAGGAGCTTCATGGGAGAAATAGCTAAGGATCCTATAACATAACTGTGGGGGGGTATGCAGCAGGATATCACCTGTTGCAAAAATGAGCTTTTTAACTCATGAAGCGGAGCGGGCTTTGGTCAGCTCCGTTTTTCATTTTTTCACTGCCGGCTGCCGGCGTCTATGAACTTTAGCGGACATCGGGTGTCTTAATGCTCAAGCCCATGTGAAAGGCGCAGATAGCGCCGTCGTCGCTCATGCTACTGAATTGACCGTCATGATTCCTGAAACTGCATTGACTGACGGTCTATTGAGAGCAAAAGACCACATGGGCTCTTCGTTGTTCTGGGGTGCCGTATTCATCTGAACGTTCGAAAGACTCTAGCGACAACTTTTTCTCGCGGGATTTGCCATGAAGCGTTGACTATAATTCATCGGCGTTTCATGATTAACGGTGATCTCGGATAGCCATTTCGAGCGAATCTAAGGCGCAGGCGCCCGGCTAGAGGTGGATTAAGGCAAGTGAATAGACCTACTCGGGGAACTTTCTATATAGAGACTTACGGCTGTCAGATGAACGACCACGATTCTGAGAAAATGGCCGCAATGCTCGAGCACCTGGGCATGGCGGCCGTGCCTGATCCCGATAGTGCGGAAGTGGTGATAATAAATACCTGCTCTATCCGCGAAAAGGCCGAACACAAGGTTTACAGCGCATTAGGGAAACTGAGGTCCATCAAAGCCAGGAATCCCGAAATGGTCCTGATTGTCTCCGGCTGCGTGGCCCAACAGGAGAAGGACAAGCTGCTGAAAAGGGCCGAGCATCTCGACGCGGTGCTCGGAACGCACAGCGTTTGCGAGCTTCCCGAAATCGTCGACCAAGTCAGGCGGAACAGGTCCCGCATCTCACGTACGAACTTTTCGGAAGACGTAAAATCTCTCCATATGCAGGCTCCGTGCAAGGCTGACAGCACTGTTTGCTCGTACCTGACCATAATGCAGGGTTGCTCGAATTTTTGTTCGTACTGCGTGGTTCCTTTTACGCGAGGCCCTGAACAGAGCCGCCCATCTGGAGAAATCACAGAAGAAGCCAGAGGATTAGTGGAAAGCGGTATTCGAGAAATCACTCTCCTGGGTCAAAATGTCAACGCGTACGGGAATGACCTCAGCAATGGGGAAACATTTACCGGGTTGCTTGAAAAACTGGACCGAATTAC
>JACRDE010000518.1 GCA_016212935.1 Desulfomonile tiedjei
ATAAGCTTCATTCTGATTCAGCCGTTGGTAACCCGTGCAGCGGCCGTGAACGGGAAGAAGCCTGTGCACCATTCTGCTCGTCTCAGCCTTGCCCAAGCCGTCTCTATAGCTCTATCCAGGAATCTCCGTATGGCGGACTCAAGGCTAGCAGTGACCGAAAAGGAGCACCAGCGAAGGGAAGCGTTCTCCGACTTTTTCCCTTCCATTGATACGAGTTATACGGCTTCGACGAGCAAATATCAGCAATCATCGTATATCGATACCCTGGAAGGAATTCATCCGAGTCGCTGGACGATCCGGGGAAATTCATCGAATCCCACTCTTGCGCCAAACTATCCCTACAGAATCGACCCGTATAGACAGTTCACTCTGAACGCTACCCTTACCCAGCCCCTGTTCACGGGTGGCAAGTATTTGAATGATTACAAATATGCGAAGCTGGGAGTTGACTATTACGCAATTCAGTTTCAGGTGGATCGCCAGGATCTCATCTTAGATGTGAACAAGGCTTATTTCAATCTGATTCAGGCCATCAAGCTCCTCGGAGTGGCTAATGATTCGATCCGCGCTCTTCAGGCTCTCAGGAATCAAAGCACAGAGTTTTACAAGGCCGGTTTGGTCGCCAAAGTGGACGTGCTTTCCTCTGAAGGGCAATTGGCTCAAGCGTACATCCAACAAACCGAGGAACTGCGTGATATCGGTGAGTATAAAGCGACATTGTGTAATCTGCTCCGTTATCCTCAGGAAACTCCTTTGGAGGTTATCGATGATCTCACGTATCAACCCAATTCCTACAGGATACCGGAGATATATGCCACGGCTGCCGCGAACAGGCTGGAGATCCGCCAGGCTAACATTTCAGTGGACCAAGCCATGGCAATAGTCAAATCAGCGAAGGCGGAGTTGCTCCCTCAAGCTTCTGGTCAAATCACGGGCAAGCGTGTGAACGATGATTGGAATGTCTTTGATCCCGAGGGAAATAATGACTGGGGTGTCACAGGGACGGTTACGTGGTCTTTTGACATGTACCGGACCCGCTCCGTTGTAAATGAGAAGCGAGCTTCCCATGCCAGGGCCTTTGTAGCCAGGGAACAGCTCGTGGAAGAAATAATGGAAGAGGTCAAATTGGCGTATCTGGATATGAAGCGTTCCGAAAGCGATATCCAAAACAACCGCAAAGCAGTCGATTACAGACGGGAGAACTTCAGGATCAATCAGGATAGATACAAGAAGCAAATCGCGACTTACATTGAAGTCCTAGACGCGCAGAAACAGCTGTCTTCGGCTGAGGGAGACTATATCACTGCCATGATCGGGTACATGACCAACCGCGCTGTGCTCGAAAGAAAAATGGGCACACTAAGGTAACAACAAGCGGGATGGTCGCACCACCAATTGGGACGTTGAGCTACACCATCAGCAATCCTGGAGGTATAAAAAAGTTGAAAGCGATCAGGAGAATATTACACACATTTATTGCCACCACGATAATCTCCGTCCTGACGGCGGGAATATCTATAGGACAGACTACCACGAGCAGCGCTTCAGCAACAGAAATTACTGTCACAAGCAGCACACCCAGCAGCTACCGGATTCAGGCCAATATTCTGGCGCAGAAGAAGGCAGCCATTCAGGCCCAAATAGACATCGCGCAGAGATGTATCACTACTAACAGCAACAGCATCATATCGCGAGACTCCGATGGAAATACCCGCACGGTTCCGAAGACTGATGTCACAATCTGCACCAGAAGGCTGAATGACTTAAAGAGACAATTGGCGAGCCTGACTCGCCAATCTGCTAGACTTATCAGCGATGCTAGCGCAGCGTCGATTCGCCTGCAGAGTCAGCAACAACGGACAGCGGCAAGTTCGCGATTACAGGGCAAGCCAAACCAGTGACACAAACAGGATTTTGTTCCCATGGTTCGTCCCGAGTGAATCAAGTTGACCTGTTCAAGCTTAGCGCAGGCTAGGAGCCGGGAGGTGGCTCGTGGCGGCATTCCTGGCAAGATTTCCATGGAGCGTTTTCTGGAACTATCTGATCGCACTTCCGTGTGGGATAAGGTTGAACTCCTGTACAATCCCGAAAAGGAACGTTTCAAATATCATGACTACAAGGTCATTGCCGTTCACTATAGTTCTTCCCTCTGATGCCATCTTCACTCTCTCAGAATCCCCATTTTTCTCTCAAGCACGGCGCGGTTGATAAGATATCCGACCATGGATATAATGTAATCGCCCTGCGCCAAAGCCAGTTGCCTCTGCGCGTCCAGAACCTCTACGTAGGTTGCTACCTGTTCTTGGTAGCTAAGCTGATTGACGCGAAAACTCTCTTTCCTGAATGCCACCGCTTTACGGTTTTCTACTATGTCGTTTTCCGAACGTTTCATGTCATCATACGCCTGTTTAACATCTTTCATGACCTGTTCGACGAACTGCTCTCTTTCGATAAAGGCCTTGGCCTGGGAGGTCCGCTTTTCTTTGGCAGTCTCATGTTTTCGGAATATGTCGAAGGACCACGTCAAGACACCTCTGATGCTCCAATCGTTGTTGCCTTCGGGATCAAAGACGTTCCAGTCGTCGTTCAGGCGTGCAGCCTTGAGTTGCACGGAAACAGAGGGCAGCAGGTCAGCCTGTGCGGATTTGACAAGAGCCATGGCTTGATCAACGGAGATGTTCGCCTGGCGGATTTCCACCCTATTGGCCGCGGCAGTGGTATACACATCCGGTATTGTGTACGGACTCGGTATATAGGTCAAATTTTCAACTATCTCGATGGGGGTCTCTTGAGGACGGTGCAAGAGAAAGTTCAACGTCGCTTTCGCCTTCCCCATATCCGTTCTTGCCTGCGACCGCTGGACATAGGCCTGAGCTAGCTGACCCGCTGCAGCGAGCACATCCGCCTTTGGATTTACACCCTCACGGTAAAAGGCCGTCGCCTGATATTCGAATGCTTGAAGTGCACGAATGGAATCATTGGCGATCTCTAGCAATCTGGTGGCCTGCAGAAGCTGATAGTATGCATAGTACACGTCGAGAATGAGATCCTGTCGGTCCACCTCTAACTGGAGTGATGAATAAGCTTCTCCGAGATTGGCCATTGAGTAATCATTCACCAACCTCCCACCGGCAAAAAGGGGTTGAGTGAGTGTGGCGATGATGGAAAACGATCGATATGGGTCGATCCTATAGGGGTAAGTGGGAAAGGTCCCAATTCCGCGAGCTTCAGAGCCTCTGTAAGTCCAACGACTCGGGTGAATGCCGCTGAGCGCCTCGACATTGGTCTCGGACCGTTGTAAGAAATCGTTTCGAATATATCCTTGGTATTTGTCGGCTCCCGCTGTGTATTGCAAATCAACGGAGGGGAAAAAATTACTGTAGGCTTGCCGACGCTGGTGCTTCTTTTCTTCTACAGCCAACCGGGAATCTGCTAAGCGGAGATTCCTCGCTATTGCCGTCTCAACGGCCTGAGAGATACTGAGTCTCTTAGAAGAAGCCGAGCCCTTGCGTTGGGCATGCTGTAAAGATGCCGCTTCCGCCAGTAGAGATATGCGGACAATCCATACTATGAAGGCGAGAATGAAAAAGCATCGATGAACCTTTAGATGACCCACACCGCTTAGTCCTCCTGCCACACGTCCGCTCAACGCCATGTTGTCGGACAAAACCAAGAAAGAAAGTTATCGAAGGGCGAAAAAGCTTGAGCCTTTGCTCTTGATCCTCCGCTATGCCTCGGTATTCAGTGCTTCAATCGGATCAAGGAGGGCCGCCTTCCATGAAGGATAGATGCCGAAAATGAGGCCCGTAGCTAACGAAAAAACCAGTGACAACACTATGTATTCAGGATCCAAGACGATCGGCATTCCGGAAATCAGCTTCACCCCGGCCGATGCTGCCAGTCCGAGTAGGAGGCCAGCAATTCCTCCAAGTATGCCAATAGCCGAGGACTCAACCAGGAATTGAAGAAGTATGTCGCTCCGTTTCGCGCCGACAGCCCGTTGGATACCTATATCGCTTACGCGTTCCTGGATGGAAAGGAGCATGACTCCCAGAATTCCGATACCTCCAATCACCAGAGAGCTCATAGCAATACTCGCCACAAGAAGACTGAATGTCCTCGCGACTGACTTCTGTGCACCAACAACATCGTCCTGGTCCTGAATAATGAAATCGTCCTCTTTATCCTCACGCAATCGATGGCGCTCTCTCAGGAGAGACCTTATTTCCATGCCAGCAGAATGGACGTCGCCAAGTCCAACGGCTTCAACGAAAACGTTGCTCAGATATGCCACATTCATGAGTTTCGCCAGGGCAGTTCGCAAAGGCACGAATATTTGGTCGTCTTGATCCTCACCGGAAACAGATCCTTTCGGAGCAGTTACACCGATGACCTTGAACATCACCTTTCCAACCATGATGGATGCCCCAATGGGATCACGCCCGCCGAATAAAGACTCGGCTGCAGTAGGAGCAAGAACCGCGACCGGTACCATCAGCCGGTTTTCCATCTCATCAAAGAACGAGCCGGATTGAAGCGAGATGTTTCTCACTTCCAAAATTGAAGGGACGGTACCTACAATCTTCGTGCTGTAGGTCACATTCTCAAATTTCACCAGAAACTTCTTGGAATGAGCGGGAGCCGTCGTGCGAACTGATGGGCACTCTTCGACAATTGCCGCAGCATCCTTCAATGTTAAGTTCGTCATCATTCCCAGCTCTCCGAGCTGTCCCTTGACCACCCTTGACTGCCCGGCGCTCACGGTTATGAGAT
>JACRDE010000519.1 GCA_016212935.1 Desulfomonile tiedjei
CAATCAAAAAAGACTTTGACCCCAATTTCGGGGAGCATGATCTGGAGAGCCTCTTGGCAAGAATCTTCCCTGGCGTAGCGGTGCCTGCGCAGCCGATCGACATGCCCGGTGCGGCGATCACCACCGCTCCCATCATTGTTCCCGCAACCCAAATGCAGGAGCCGGCGCTTGTTGAACCGCAGGAACTCGATCGTCTTGACACTACAGAAATGGTAATCCAGATAATCATGGAAGCTACAGGTTACGAACGCGATGAAATTGAGCCGGGCATGGACCTCAGGGAGGACCTTTCGATCCGGTCTAGCCGTCTGCCCGTGATTATGGATTCAGTCGAAAGCCATTTCGGTATCAAGATCGAGCTGGAAGACTTCATGGACGTTCGTACCATCCGAGACATTTCTGACCGGATTTCCTTGGTTATTTCAAGGCAAGCCAAGAAGGATTCAGCCAAGAAAGCCAAACCGGCGGCCCAGATTCCCTCAACCGAACAATCCGAAAAGGTCAGAGAGCAAGAAAAGCAGCCCATCAAGAGAGTCACGTTCAAAGAGGTGCCCCTGGAGTCGGGAATCACTCAGCCCGTTGAATTGAGTCCTCTAGACTCTGTGGCGGTCTTTTCCCCAACTGCAGGCACAGGCATCAGGAAAAAGATGGGCAACGTCTTCCGAAGGGATTACGGGGTCAACATAATTCCGGTGGCATTTCTGGAAAAAGAGCTCGGAGAGGACGGGACAAGTTTGGATTTCCGCGATGCCCATGATGTGGAATCGGCTCTCGACATAGTGTCCAAGACGGAGTCTTTCGCAGGGGTCGCATTCATTCTCGACGACGCTTTTGAGGAAAAGATTTCGGGCCCTGAAGAGATTCCATCTATTCTCAGCGGGTTTTTTGGAGTCCTCAAGGTCTTTCTTGAATCTCCGGCAAAGAAATTTGCGATTCTGGTGGACAGATGTCAGAACCCCGCCGGGGCAGGGAAGCTGTTGGCGGAAGGCGTACTGGCCATGTTCCTCAGCGCGGCACAGGAGTACGGCTCAGTGCAGTTCCGCTCCGTACGGTTGGACGCTTCAACTGACCTGCGCGATGCAATTCGAAGCGCTCTCGACCGGAGCCAAAAAGTGATAGAGACAATTTGTCACGACGGCAAGGCCTTTACTCTGGAAGGTTCGCCCGTCAATTTGGAGTTCGGCGATCACACAAACCTGAGGCTCAATTCTGAGCATGTTGTGGTGTTGTCTGGTGGAGCCTATGGGATAACTCCTTTTCTGGCTAGAAGCTTCGTGCCTTTCGGGTGCAAAACGGTTTTGCTCGGCCGCACTGTGCTCGATCCAGGTTTGGATTTGAGAGCTTATATCTCTCAACACGTACCTTTCGAGGAAGTGGGCCGAAAAATAGTCTCGCAGCAGACCGGTCTAAGCCCCGAAGAAGTGGCTCGGAAAGCCTCAGAAATCACCAAAAGCCTGGAAATAGTAAAAACCGTCGAGGACCTCCGTTCAGCGGGTATCGATGCCTCCTATTTGAACTGTGACGTCACGGACTTCGATCAAGTGCATACCGTCGTTCAGGAGATAGTCTCACGTTACGGTCGGATCGACGGCATTGTACACGGAGCTGGAATACTCAAAGACAATTTCATCAGGCAAATGAGCGCTGATGATTTCTCCTCTGTGGTAGCGGTGAAATTCCAGGGAGCCTTGAACCTCTTCAATGCATCGCATGGATTCGGGCTCAACTTCTTCACCTGTTTGTCGTCAGCGGCTTCCATTCAGGGCAACCCCGGCCAGTCGAACTATGCGGCGGCAAACAGGATGATGTCGGCTCTCATCAGTCAGCTGAGAGCACTGAACCAGTCAATCCTGTTCAAGGCGTTTGTACTGCCCCCCATAGAAGGTGCTGGCATGGCCGAGGATTCGGAAATCAAAGCCCTTATGAAAAGGATGAACGCCGGGTACGTGCATGCAGAGGAACTTGCGGCATTATTCTCCAGGGAACTGCTGCTGGCCCCTGTGGACGACGTGTGGGTACTGCTTATGCGTTCACTCCCGGATTTGAGCACCGTCCGCTTGGACGCTTCAGAATCCGACCCGGCTGAGGCCCGATTTCCTGTTGATGCCGTCAGCTTTCCCCATGAACATTTTCCAATGATCGATTCTGTGACGAGGACGGACATCCCGAGAAAGGAACTGGTTGCAGTGCGGTCTTTCTCTCAGGAGAGAGATCTGTGGATAGGCGATCACAAGCCCTTCAAATTCCTGAAACATCCTCTTGTGTCCGCCATAATGGCACTGGAAACTTTTATGGAAGCATCCAGGGTGCTGTATCCCCATCTGGAAGTGAGAGGAATCCGCGAGGCGCAATTCCTTGACATCATTGAATGCCCCAAGGACATGAGCAGAACGTCTGAAATTTCGTGCAGAGGCATGTACGAGCGAGGAGGAGAAGCCGCTTGCGAAGTCTCTCTAGCTACGAAGGAAATCTCGCCCACAGGCCGGTTAATGGAACGCATGCACGACAACTATAAGGCTGTTGTTCTACTCGGCGTGGAATCCGACGCTGGCGTTGATGCATCTGATTTCCCGGTCACATCCGAGGAATTGGACAGCCGCCCCATGGCGCATAAAGAAGTGCTCAACTGGTACCAGGACAAAACAGATCTCCAAAACCGGTACCGTGTGTTGGAAAGCCTGGAAGGCACCGCTGAAGGGGCTGTCAGAGGGCGAATGATATACAGGGTGACCAGAGATTTTTCCGGTGAGGTGCTACCACACTATCAGTACTCGCCATATCTACTCGAGGCCCTCATGCAGGTGGTGAACTTCTATATCGTGATGCGTGATCCCACGGAAAAACGGTCAATGATCCCGGCCAGAATCGGAGAAATGAGATTCTTCAAGAGGTGCGCGGATGGAGAGATCATCACTCTAGAAGCCCGAATGAAAAATCGCAACACCGAAGGAATCTGTTGGGATACCCGAGCACTGGACCAGGACGGACGTGTGGTCATGTTTACAAAGAATCTCCTGATGAGGTGGTTTTCCAAATG
>JACRDE010000516.1 GCA_016212935.1 Desulfomonile tiedjei
ACAGCATGCCGTGCCCCTGCAAATCATGCAAAATCTGATTGACGATAAGTCCTCTGTATCATCTCATTGAGGAATCGCTCGGGGTTTTGGATGGCCTCCTTGGGGATGGTGAACTCCTTTTCCCCGGTGCGCTCCATTACTAGTTTCAGTCCATGATGGTAGTTCTGAAAAATCTTTCTGCATACGATCAGGGCCTCCTCCGATCCGTTCAGAACAAGCGTCACCAGTTCCCTGAGGGCCTCATCCGAAAACTTTATTCTCAGGTGATAAAGAGTTTCAAACTCCTTTTCAAAACCCTGTATTTCCCTTTCTATCTTCAGATAACGCCTGTACATGGTTTCTGCGGACAACCCTTGTGCGACTGCGGCGTCCACCACTGCTTCCAGAGCCCAACCGGCAAGCGTTCTCCCGAAATGGTGTTCGAACTCCTGGTGCCTTTTCTCCAATTCCGCCAGCAATTCAGCCCTTTCCCGTGAATCCACCTCATCAAAATCAGCGTTGCGGGACGGGTGAAAATCATCTTCAAGAATTTCATCGAGAAGTGCTCTGGGATTGTCCACTAATTCCTCTGTCACAGTGAAACGAGGCACGTCAACAGAAGGAAGCCTCCTTTCAAATCCCACCAGCACTTTCTCCACCACACTGATGAGCGCCCTGGCGCCGGTTTTGTCCTGGTGGGCCATTTGCGCCAAGCGCCTCAAAGCGGCGTCCGTGAACCTTATATCTATCCCGTATGATTTGAAGTCCTGTTTCTTGGCGGTGACAACAGAAGAGTATCTGTTCTTCAGGATTTTGTACAAATCGTCTTGGTCCAATTCCTCAAGCACGGCAATTACCGGGAGTCGCCCCACGAACTCCGATTCAAAACCGAACTCGATGAGATCTTCGGCTTTGACTTCCCGGAGAAGCCTCGATCTGTTCTCCTTTTCCTTCAATGACGCCCCGAACCCAAGCCCCTTTCTGGATAAGCGTTTCGAGACGATGTCCTCAAGCCCGTTAAAGGCCCCTGAAACAATGAACAGGACGTCACGCGTATTGATGGTCCTCTTGAGGCGCTTGCCCGTTTTTTGAAAATGTGCTGCAGCCTCCATCAAAGACACCGGATCATGCGTGACTTTGAGGTCGACTTCGGTCTCTTCCATCGGCTTGAGCAGGTTTCTTTGAACACCACTACGAGAAACGTCCAACCCAATTATGTTTCCTGAAGACGCTATCTTATCGATCTCATCGACGTAAATTATGCCGTACTTGGCCTTTTCTATGTCACCGTCAGCCTCTTGGACCAGATCGCGAACGAGGTCCTCGACGTCGCCTCCCACGTACCCGGTTTCGCTGAATTTGGTGGCATCGCCCTTGACAAAAGGCACTCCGAGTTTTCGAGCGATCAGTTTTATCAGGTAAGTCTTACCCACACCCGTGGGGCCGATCAGAATAATATTGTTCTTGATCCGGCCTATGCCTTCACGATCGTCCTGTTCACCGTGATCGTTGTAATAGCGGATTCGGTTGAAGTGAGTGCAAATCTTGGTAGCTAGAATCTCTTTAGCCATGTCCTGGCGAATGACGAATCTGTCGAGGTAATCGTGAAGCTCCGCGGGTTTCATGTCGAAACGAATCGGATTCTTCTCAATTTCGGTTTGGATGGTCTGCCCGCCTCCTGATTCTTCCGCGCCGGGCCAGGGGCCAATTTGGGTGCCCATCACTCTTATTCGATTGCCGTATTTGTTTGCAAGGAATTCATTTATCTCCTTCTCGATCTCTTTGGGATCTGGGAGATTCATTCCTTTGGGATCGTCGTAATCTTTCATACCTCACAGCCTTTCCAAATACGAAAAACTCCGTGTTCTTTTTCAGTTACCAATAAATATATTTCTCACGGCTCAACAGGTCAATACTTGGTGGTTATGCCGGATTGGGGATCTCTGAATTTCAACGGCCACGGTTTCCCACAAACCAGAGTTCCCGCCCAACCATCTGCCAACATGTGTTTCCGAAAGCGACCTTGCTCCGGAATCCACTGAACACAGGGAGTCACCCCAATGTCCCTTCCTACGAAAATTTCCAAACGTAGCACAAGACCGTTTGCAGGAAATCCCCTTCCCTACGAGCGGCACAGCCTGAATTAGTTTATGAGGCATACAGCGAACTGCATCACCCTTCGTTACCTGCTTGATGGGGCCTTGGTATCACGATAATCTTTCACTCACGAATTCTCTTTCGACTATATAAATAGTCATCTCTGCCGAACAGAAGTTTCAACCTAAGGTCGATAGAACCTCCGGTCGCTGTCCGTCGTTTTCGCATCGTCAGTCCGCCTGGCCTTCCCACTGAAATGACTGACTCAGGATCTCGAAAGGCTTGTAATGAGCCTTGTAGTTCATGGAGCTGCAGTCAGAAACCCAAAAACCTAAGTAGTAATATGAAATTCTGTACTTGAGGGCAAACATGATTTCATGCAGTGCTGAAAACGTACCCAGGCTACGGGAGGAAAGGTTTGGATCATAGTACGCATAGACACTTGAAAGAGACCTGGAACAAATATCCACCAGTCCTGCTCCAATGAGTCTTCCCCCAAGCCTGTATTCGAATTCCAATGTCTGAACCGGCGAAGAATACAGGGAGTTCTTCACCCCGGATGGCGAATCCGATGAGGTGGAATTGTGCCGAGATTCAAGGTAGTAGCTATAAAGCCTGTATTTATCGACCGTGAACTTGGGGGATCCCACGGAAACAATCACGTCACTGTTTTTTTTCAGTATTCTCCTGAGAGATTTTCCGAACCGAAATTTCGGCAAGACCGTCCTTATCGGTCGGCAGGCACTGCATGACCTGCATTCCGGGCGGTAGAAATAGATCCCCGATCGCCGAAACCCGATGTCCATAAAATCGTGATACAGCTCAGGCGGAAACTTATCAGCCATGAAAACCTGCTCGCAGGCTTCCAAACCCGGCCTGTAAGGACACGGATGGGCGCTTCCCCTGATCAAGAAATCCAGAGCGACTGTCCCGAAAGCAGGGGAGGAGACCCAAGAAACCCCTCTGTTCGTGTTGACGTTTCCGACGTCCGAACCAGCCATATACCAGATCCTAGAAGCCTGACTTTACCTTCCTTCATCATACTACATGCTACCAATCCAAGCATATCCAAAAACAACATGTGTCGACATCACACGTTTGAGCGGGAACGAGCGTCCCGCCGATCCATGGCGAGCAATCTCTTGTTCAAATGCTCCGTCAAAGAATGTATATTGCTCCTCTCGTAATCGATTACGAATCTGACGCAGGTGGCTGCACCGAGGTTGGAAGCACTCTTTCCCGGAGAACCCGACATACTTATGCGGCGATCGGACAACCCACGCGAGGTCAATTGTCGCTTGCGAAGCGGCATCTTGCGTCAGGGGCATTTCTAGGCCTAATGGAATAGCCCCTGACACGAATTTGCTTTCAAAACATGGAAATATCGAGGGAACCTTCTCTGTGCAAAGATGGTCCATACGGTGACTCTGCCTCGTTTGAGTTCGAACTGATATACTAGCGAAATTGCGGATAAGGAAGCTGTAAGCCGTGCCTCCCCGCGGCGTAGTGACATTCCTGCAGGAACGATGAAACCTTTATTGGCTGTATTGAAGCTCTCGGTAGCCTCTGCACTTGCCTTTCTCGCTTTGGACTGGCGATCACCCTTTCTGGCCGTCATCCGTCCTTGGGCGTTGTTGGGGTTCATCGCTTTGCCACTCGCCCTGATCGTTGCAGAAAGGTGGGCCCTCCGAACTTCACGCCCCAGAGGATGCGTGCTCCGGGTGCTTAGTGCTCTAACGCTGATCCTGGCTGTCCTGGCGCTTGCCACCACCCTGACACTGGAAGCTCGTTTTCACTGGGTTCGCCACCAGGTCATACACGCGGACCCCGATCGACTGGAAAGGCTTGGGCGACATCTGATCGTGGGGTACCGTGACCTCGCCGAGGTCAGAGAACTGGTCAAGCTACGGGCTATCGCAGGCATTTTCATCTCGACCCGCAACGTTCTCGGCAAGAGTGCTGACGAAGTCCGGCAGGAAATCCGGTCCCTCCAAAATCAACGCAAGGAACAGGGATTGCTGTCCCTGTGGATTGCCACAGACCAAGAAGGCGGGGTTGTCTCGCGGTTATCTCCACCGCTGACTCGCCTGCCACCGATCTCGGAAATCGTCCAACGCTATTCAGACATTTCTCAACGTGAGCAAGCTGTCCGAGAGTTCGCCGGCACACAGGGGCGGGAACTCGCAGAAGTTGGAGTTAACCTGAATTTCGCGCCTGTGGTGGACTTGAACTTTCAGGTCATTAATTCTAACGATCGCTTCACACGCATCTTTCAACGGGCCATTTCAGGGGACCCTGGTGTTGTCACTCAGGTAGCTGCCTGGTACTGCGCTACCCTGGAGGAGGCTGGGGTACGCAGCACTCTGAAGCATTTCCCCGGCTTGGGCAGGGTTTTTGAGGACACCCATTTGAACCATGCGAACCTGACGACTTCCATCGACGAACTGACCAAAACGGACTGGGTGCCGTTCCGCGTGCTGATGCATCAAAGCGGAGCTTTCACCATGCTCGGTCATGTGCGATTGACTGCCATAGATAGTGAGCGCCCTGTCTCTATCTCCCCGCCGGTTATCGCCGGTGTACTACGTCGGGACTGGAAGCATGACGGCGTATTGATTACCGACGACTTCAGTATGCTTGCGGTTTTCCGAAGCAGCGCGGGTATCGACAACGGGAGTATCGACGCGTTAAATGCAGGGGTTGATGTAATCTTGGTCAGTTGGGATTCGGACCAGTACTATCGTGTGATGTACGCTCTCCTAAACGCCGATCGACAAGGGACAGTGGATCGAGAAATTCTGCAAAGGAGCGATAAACGCCTGGAACGTGCTATCCGGGGCATTCAACATTGACGATTGCCGCAGAATTAGATGCCTCAGAGAAGGTTCCGGGACACGACGTGGGGGAACCCTTTCACCTAGAGTTTTTTCAGCAACTGGTTCGCTGCGGTCAGCAGCGGATCCCATACCGGAGAAAACGGGGGAGCGTACGCAAGATCGCATCCGAAAAACTCTGCCACAGTCATTGACGCATGAAGCGCCACAGCCGCTGCATCTATGCGGTGAGCGGCTCCTTCTTTTCCTATCATCCCTGCTCCTAACAGCCTTCCGGTTTTCAGGTCCGCCACAAGGTGTACGTGGATCGTCTGGTTGCCAGGATGTCCGTGCGCCCTGGAGCGGCTCTGAATGTAATTCTCCACCGGATCGAAGCCCGCGTCCCGCGCTTCTTTCAAGCTCAGGCCGGTGCGGGCGACCTCCAGATCCAAAACCTTGAACACCCCGGTCCCAACTATGTCAGGAATTTCCGATGGCTTGCCTGTGAGGTTGTCCGCAACCGCCCAACCTCCTCGATTGGCTCTCAATGCAAGAGGAATCCATACCCTCTGACCAGTGACATGATGAAATGCGTCCGCGCAGTCGCCAGCAGCGTATATGTCGGGATCGCTGGTTCGCAGGTATTTGTCCACAGCAATTGAGTTGGACGGGCCAAGTTCCAGCCCCGCATCCGCAGCCAGCTCCGAATTCGGGACTACTCCTACGCCCACCAGGGCAAAGTCCACATCCAGCGGCTCGTCGCTGAAATTAATCCTGAGCCTCCCGTTGACCTGCTCGACACTGTTCACGCCTGTTCCCATGCGGAATTTCACGCCTTTGTTCTTCAGCTCATCTCTTAAGACCTTGTCGAATTCCTTCGGTGCCCAGGGCAGAAAATCCGGCATAATATCGCAAACATCTACCTGAATGCCTCTCTCGTGGAAGGCTTCCACCATTTCGAGGCCTATGTATCCCGCACCGATCACGACCGCAGTCTTGACTTTGGTGCCCTCAATGAAGGATTTGATGCTCCTGCCGTCCCCCAAAGACTTGAGCGCCACGACGCCGGGGAGGTCCATGCCTGGAATTGGAAGGAGCCTGGCCCGCGCCCCCGTTGCAATCAGCAGTTTGTCATAACTGACCTCAAAGGGCTTCCCGTCTCCCGATAGGCCCATAACTTTCTTGGTTGTTCGGTCTATTCGTTCAACCCGGTGGCCGAGTCTCAGATCGATTCCCTGCTTGTCCCTGAAGACTGCGGCTGTTCGGACCACCAGATCGTTCATGTCCCGTGCCGGGTCAGCTATGTTGTAGGGCATCCCGCATGCCGAGTAGGATACGTCGGCAGTTTGCTCCAGAACTATCACTTCGGTTTCGGGCTTGTTTCGCTTGGCTCTTGACGCGGCGCTCATTCCAGCCGCGTCACCTCCGATGATGACGAACCTCATTGCAAATTCCCTCCTGAAGACCCAACAGTGCGGCGTTTGACCCAGTATAGGTCAAAGGCTCGAGAGTGAAAAGAACGAATATCTGCGACGTACCGACCAGCCCTGACCATTCAACCGAACATCTCTAAACCGTCTTTCCCGGCTGTGTTATGAGGAATAATACTTCACTCGGACAGCACGTAGCGATTACCGATGGCGCCGCAAGTAATTGTTTTTGATGCGGAAAAAGTTGACCGAGAAAATTGCTCTGATGATCTTGAAAAATTATCTCTGGCAAAGGAGGCTGTTCAATAGTATAGAAATCAGCCGAAGCGGCCTTGAATGCCGCGCAATCCCAGGATAACAAGAAAATGCTTATCATCGGCGTAGACCCCGGAAGCAACTGCACCGGATACGGAATCATAGAAAAGAACGGAGTTCGCTCAAAGCATGTATTCAGCGGCGTGATCCGCAATCCTCCTTCCGCACAATCGAAAAGGCTGTTCCGTATCCACAACAAACTTGACGAGGTCATCCGAGAATACAGTCCTTCCATCATGGTCGTGGAATCCCTTTTTCTCTCAAACAATAGCCAGAGCCTCATGAAGTTGAGCCAGGTGCGGGGGGTGATCCTCCTTTTGGGCGAATCGCACGGAATGGAAATCTACGAGTATTCGCCTATGGAAATAAAAAAAGGTCTCACCGGATACGGCAGAGCCGAGAAAGATCAGATGGTTTTCATGGTCCAGAAGATACTGAACCTGCCCACGCTCAAGTCGGCCGACCAGGCGGACGCTCTGGCGATGGCGCTGTTCCATTCCCATATGTGTCTTCCACAGAGGATGGCCAGATGATAGCCTCGTTGCGCGGACAAGTGATTTCCGTCGGAATAAACCGAGTGATAGTGGAAGTTAACGGCGTGGGATACGATGTGGCTGTGTCGCTTTCCACTCTGGAGTCCTTGCCTCAGGGCAGCGAGGTCTTCCTTCACATCTGCACGGTAATGAGAGAGAACTCGCTGGAACTTTTCGGTTTTGCCTCCAGAGAAGAAAAGGCACTTTTCGAGCTGCTTCTTACAGTAGGCGGGATTGGGCCGAAGACTTCTCTAGGGATTTTGTCGGGCATATCTCCCCAGGGCTTCATGGAAGCGGTTCTCGGCGGAGACGTTCACAGGCTCACTCTGATTCCGGGCGTCGGAAAAAAGTCAGCAGAGAGAATCATTCTGGAGCTGAAAGAGAAGATCAAGAAAAGTCCCATTCTCAGAGCCGCAGGCCCCGGCGAACCTTCTGTGGCATCGTTGGAGGAAGACCTGATTTCTTCGTTGCAGAATCTGGGCTACAAAGAAAAGATAGCTGCCTCGGTCGCCAAGAAAGTGCTAAAGGATGCGGACCGGACCATTAATCTCGCTGAAGCCGTGAAAAGAGCGTTGAAGGAGGTCATGAAAGACCCCGCTGCTGCATGAAGTCAAAATTTCTCGATCCCGGGCCATCCTCTGTTTTCCCTTGTCACCGGCGTTTCTTTGTGAAAAACTCAATTCCTCCGGGTCCACTCAATTTCCCCGGTATATATCTTGTTCCCTGAGAGGTCGGTGTGAAAGATCTGTTCTGCCCGTCGTCGGTCGTGGTCATGGGCGTTTCTACGAAACCGTTCAATCTCGGAAAAGAGATCGCTAGAAACCTGTTTGAATTCCAATACACAGGCGTCATTCATTTGGTCGGGACCCATGAGGGGGTCTTTTTCGGCCAAAGAATACGCACTTCCCTTGACGCGATTGACGAACCGATCGATCTGGCGATCATACTGACACCCGCTCGGGCTATCCCGGCAATTCTTGAGCAGTGCGGCCGCAAAGGCATTCGTCGAGCGGTCATTGAGAGCGGGGGCTTCGGGGAATTTGACGATGAGGGACGGGAACTGGGTATCGAAATCAGGTCCATAGCTCGAAAGCACGGGATTCGCTTTATCGGACCAAATTGCATCGGGATAATGAACGCGTCCAACGGCCTGGCAACCCCCTTTGCCGCTTTGCGGAACGTGTTCCGTAAGGGTGGAGTGGGAATCATCGCCCAAAGCGGAGGGGTTGCGCTGGGCTTCCTAAACATGTTCGACGGAGAACAACTCGGGTACAGCAAGTTTGCGGCAATAGGCAACAAATTGGACACAGATGAAAACGACGTGCTCGAGTACTATGTGGAAGATCCCGAAACCTCAGTGATCTGTATGTATTTGGAATCAATAAACGAAGGTCGCAGGCTCACTGAAATCGCAAGCCGCTCGTCAAAACCTATAGTTATCCATAAGGCTAATATAGGGTCTCTAAGCAGAAACATCGCTCAATCCCACACTGAAGCTCTAGCCAACGACGATCAGGTTGTGGATGCGGCTTTGAATCAGGCTGGAATAGTGAGATTCAGAGACATGCAGGGCTTTCTGGATTTCGTGAAGATCCTGCAATTGCCTGAAATGAAAGGTAGAAACCTGGCTATTGTTTCCAGATCCGGCGGCCATGCGGTCATCGCGACCGATGCCGCTTACATTCACGGTTTTCAGCTACCGCCGTTCAGGCAAGACTTCCTCACAGAGATAAAAAAACACCTCCGTGCTAACGTGATTCGTCTGGACAATCCTCTCGATTTGGGGGATCTGTTCGACTTCGA
>JACRDE010000522.1 GCA_016212935.1 Desulfomonile tiedjei
CATATGGGTCTTTATTCATCCGGTCTCCTTGACTGAGTCGCTTGAAGGGATAAACCTGTTAGTCGATATCAGGGAAGCTGTCCAAGTAGCTCAATTGAAATTTTTCAGGGCTGACAGGACGGTACTCGATCTGGAATTAGTGTCCATTTCCTATAGTCATAAGGGCAATCTCGCTATTCTCTCCGTGGGCCGAGACATAACGGAGGCAAAGAGGGCCCAGGAAAAACTCCGGGCCTCCCTTCAGGAAAAAGAGATTCTCTTGAGGGAAATACACCACAGAGTCAAGAACAATATCCAGGTCATTTCCAGCCTTCTGAGACTTCAATCCAGGTACGTCGGTCAAAAGTCACTGGAAGACCTTTTTGCTGAGAGCCAAAACCGTCTTCTGGCAATGGCCCTTGTGCATGAAAAGCTCTATGTGTCTAAAGACCTGGCCCGCATCGATTTCAAGCCGTATGTTGATTCCCTGGCATCGCACCTATTCCAAGTGTTCGGAGTCTCGAAGAGCCAAATCACTCTTCAGAAAAATACGGAAAAGGTACTGCTGCCCTTGGATTTGGCCATTCCATGCGGCCTGGTAATCAACGAAATCATTTCCAATTGCCTTAAACACGCTTTTCCGAAAGAACAACCCGGAGTTATTCACTTATCCCTCATGTCGATTGACGGTATGACCGAACTAACCATCCGGGACAATGGAATTGGTCTGCCCGAAGCAACTGGCTACGACGATTATCAGACGCTGGGTATGCGCTTGATCCAAACACTGGTCAGGCAGCTCAAGGGCGACATGGATATCGAGAGATCTGGCGGAACCTCGTTCCGCATCAAATTCCCGCACAAACCGTACGAGTATCACTAATAGGAGATTGGTATCGTTGTACCAAATGCCATTGCAGCACGAGCGAACCCTATAACTTGTGCCGGGCGAACTGTAGATACCCCACTTACTGCGATTGTCGGAAAGCATTTCCTTTGTGACGATGCGCTTTCAGGTCAATAAGCATTCAAAGAAGTATTTTTCCCTGGACGACGATCATGGCTTTCTGTGCTGGTATACACTGATGAGGGACCTTTTCCCGTCATTCCGGGTAAGGCCGGAATCCAGCCCTTCAATATCTTCTGGACATCGGCTTTGGCCAGGGTGACGAAGCTTGACAGCAGCCCGTAGCTCCTCCTTGCCCTGAGCCCGATCGACCATTAAATGTCACCAAGAATAGTTGCGCTTCTCTTGCTCGGCGAGCCGGTGTAATATAAGTATCAGCAATACAGGACTGGCTGAGGATGCACAGGGACTCAGTGTCCTCGCCTCAGTCATGTGAAGACCTCCACCATATCCGGTGAAGGAAAAATGTGTCTGAGATGAAGCAGACAAATGAGTCGATCCAGAGTGAGGGAAGCAATGTTTTCGCGGTTATCGGAAATACTTGACCACGGAGTCCTGGTCGTAAAGGATGGGATTGTAGTTCAGGCAAATCGAGCGTTAGTGGAACTTTTCGGATATGAATCACAGGAATTTGTCGGGCACAAAATCACTGATCTGCCTGGCGGTGCTGATTTGGCTTCGGCTCTCGACAAAGTCGTTAAGCAGGCTGAAAAAAGTTTGGAGGCGACCGTCCGCAGGAAGGACGGGAGGCCTATCAGGCTAAAAATTCGGGCTGAAATCGTACCCTTCAATGGTACTGCGGCCATGATGGCCGTGATAAGCGAAAAAATAGCGATCGACCAGGTTTACGAACCTCGCCGAACCAGCGGAGAACGCTTCCGGTCTATCTTCGATTCTGTCTTCGATGCCGCACCTGACGTCATCTTCATCAAAGACAGAGACTTGCGGTTTGTTGAAGTGAACCCTGCCATGGAAAGAATTCTGGGCCTTCCGGCCAGTCGAATTATTGGCAAGAAAGCAGAGGACATTTTTGGGCGAGAAGCCGGGGAACGTATTACCGGTTGGGACCTTCGAGTTCTGCAGGGGGAGACGCTAGAAAAAGAACATGCACTAGTTGTCGCGGGCGAGCGAGTCACATTCCTTGACGTTCGCATGCCCCTTCGGAATAGCACAGGCAAAATAATCGGAATCTGCGGTATCTCACGCGATATCACGGAACGAAAGCAACTCGCTCCCAGGGATGCACTCTCTCCCCAAGCTTATCCATCCAGGTCGATGCACCAAATCATGTCTCTTGCTTCACAGGCTGCGGCAAGCGACAGCATTGTCCTCCTGCAAGGGGAGAGCGGAACAGGGAAAGATTATCTGGCCCGGTGGATACACGATCATTCACCGCGAGCGTCGGGCCCTTTTCTGACCATAAATTGCGCCACAGTTCCTCAGGCACTTGCGGAGTCCGAGCTTTTCGGCCACGAAGCCGGGGCCTTCACCGGAGCCAAGAATCGTAAAAGAGGGCTGCTCGAATTGGCGGAAGGCGGCACGCTCCTACTGAACGAAATCGGGGAACTCTCGCGCTCTCTACAATCTAAGCTGTTGGTTTTCCTAGATTCAAGGTCATTTCTACGCCTTGGTGGCGAGAAGAGCGTTCAAGTTGACGCGAGAATACTTGCGGCAACTCACAGAGACCTAAAAGCAGAAGTAGCTGAAGGTCGTTTCCTGGAAGCTCTGTTTTATAGGTTGAATGTCTTTTCTATTTGCATGCCTCCGCTCAGGGAGCGCAGTGAAGACATTCCAACTCTCGCCCTTGAAATAGTTGCGAAAATAGCTATGGACATGAACTTGCCCGAAATTCCGCCACTAGCTGCTTCGTCCATCAAGAGACTGGGGAACTATCACTGGCCGGGCAATGTCAGAGAACTACGAAACGTTCTGGAAAGAGGAGTGATTCTGTGGAAACGAGGCCGCCTTGACATAGACGTACCGTCCCGGGATTCTGAGGCCGATTTCCTGACGCTGAAGCTTTCATTTCCCTCCGGCCGAACCCTCCGCAGCATGATCGAAGAAGCTGCTACTTCAATTTGCAGAGAGGCGGTTCGACGTAGCGGGGGGAACAAGAAAGCTGCTGCACGACTTGTTGGAGTGTCCAGGGATTCCCTCTATCGCTACCTCAGAGCGACTTCTCCCTTATATCTTGTTGGCGAAGATTAGCGTTTGTTCTCCATCTGGAGCCGCTGTGTCAATGAGCTGCATCCAAGCACTACTTGTTGTTTAGTGGTATACACAAGCTCGTTGGAGCGTCAGTCCTGTGGGTGTCGAGGCCTTGCCGATTTAGGAGTAGTGAGGCCTGTCCCCCCACCCCGGCGGGGGAAGTGTCCGATGTGTCCGACACTCGGAATTGCCTGGTAATTGGCCCAACCCGTTCTTACGCCAAACCGTGTCCGATCAGTCTTACATTCCAGAATTCTCTGGTACGAACTTTTTCCTGGTCAACCAAACTAACTGCATATTGCCGTCCTGATTTCGAGAGCTTGATAATAATGAATTACCTTCGATTGGTCGTGGCACGATAACTGCAGTACAATCTGGATCACTTCGCAGGTTCCCACGACCCAAGGTCAGTTATTTCGATGAACCTGTAAGTAAGCTGTGACAACGACATAGGGAATGGCTTAATGGCTTAGATTTCCATCCTTGGTGTTAGGATTCTCTGGGAGAGCCCGGTTCGATACTAAGGAAACGGAGTAAGGCCGAGTGGTTCGACGAGATTTCAAGGGCGGCTCGAAATTCATTGTACGAGTGTACAAGAAGGGCCAGCCTGCGACCCGCTGGGGAGGGCCAGGCAGAGCAGGCCCTGCGCTGGACGGCCTTTTCGTTGAACCAACTCCATTGGACTTCTGGAAACTAGAAAAATCGTTCCGCTTATCCAAACCCTCGCGGTTATTTGCGTGTCCAAAGACCATCAGGCGTTTTGTGCAACGCTTCAGAGAGGGCAGCCAACCAACCCTCTCGCCCTATCGCAGGCAGGCGTGCCTGATGGTGATCGCTTTTTTTGTGGTCCCTTCGTCAAATCTTACCGATTCAGTCTCACAAGATGCCCGACGTTGCTCTCAGGTTCCTAACGTCTCTCAGGAGCATGGTGGCCTGCTGATCATCGAAATAGTGCAGACTTCAAGGGGTCGGCACTCCAGGTCAGCGTCACCGGAAATTCCCGGGAGAATAGTGTTTTTCGTAACGGCCGTCGGGCGCTCCCCTCCCTTTGCGTGAACCACGCGACATAGGGTGAATTCCAGAAAATCATCACCCGTAATAGGCTCTCTTCAACAGGCTATGGGCTTTCTCGTGGGTGCGGTTCGTATTGCGAATCCGTCTCAGGAAGCCCGAATCTGAATTGCGCAGCGCTTCCGGTGTGCCGTGCTTGGTCATGGATTTGGAGGCGAGTAGGTGGTACTGCGCGAGATGGAGCTTTCTCGATTGTTGGAACTTGGTACACGCATCTCCGAGGGGAACTTGTTCGTTTCTCCTCCACAATTTCAAGGAGGACTCAACGTGGCCCAACAGATTACAAAGGTACAGAAAAATGATACGGCTCCCCAGCAAGCGGACTGGGCGGCCATAGCCAGAAATCCGAAATTTGTGGAAATCCACCACAAAAAAACAGTTTTTCTTTTCGGATGGTGGATATTCTCGACGGTCTATTATTTCCTCCTCCCCATCGGCGCAGGCGCTGCCCCAGGCTTGTTCAGCGTTAAGGTCATAGGAAACATCAATTTTGGCTATCTGTTTGCCCTTTCACAATTCTTCGTATCGTGGGGCATTGCCATGTACTATGCGTCCTGGGCTACCAGGGTTTCCGACAGACTCACCAGCGAATTGCTCGATGAGCTGAAACTCAAATAAGGAGGGAGTGGCAGATGAAAAAAGTATATATGGCAATTGCACTGGCCCTCTCTCTGGGCCTATTAATCGGTCTTGGATCTCCGGACAACGCAGTGGCCGGACCTGAAAGCGTCATTACCAATACGTTGGTTGCGCAAACAGCCCCAGCGAAAGCTGCTGCTCCCACAAAGGTTGAAGCGAACAAGACTATCACCATAACGATGTTCATCATCATCGTGCTGATAACCATGTACATCGTGTTTTGGGCTGCGAAAAGGACCAAAACCACAGCTGATTTCTACGCTGCCCGGGGGGCGATCACCGGGGCCCAGAACGGCTGGGCCATAGCCGGGGATTACATGTCCGCGGCCTCATTCCTTGGGATCGCTGGTCTAATCTGTCTGTACGGATACGACGGGTTCATGTATTCGGTCGGGTGGCTGGTCGCTTACGTGACTGTGCTTCTGATCGTCGCAGAGCCCTGCCGTAATTCAGGTAAGTATACTATGGGCGACGTACTGGCCTTCCGTTCGTCACCCAGGCCTGTCCGTGCGGCTGCCGCTTTCTCCACAGTGTTGGTTTCGATTTTCTACCTGACTGCCCAGATGGTAGGAGCAGGCAAGCTTATGGAACTCCTTTTGGGAATCCCTTTCCGGTATGCTCTCACGGGAGTGGGCTGCCTCATGATCGTGTACGTGGCTTTGGGAGGGATGATAGCGACAACCTGGGTCCAAATCATAAAGGCCGGGCTTCTCATGACTGGAGCAGGCATATTGTGTCTGCTGGTGTTGGCCAAGGCTGGGTTCAATCCTATTCAATTCTTTTACGATATTGCAGCCAGCACGCAGATCCAGGAATGGACAAGAATCCAGCTTCTAAAAGATGCCGTAGCCAAACCTGGCTTTGACTATGGGCAGCGCTTCCTGGAACCGGGATTATTGCTGAAGGACGTATGGGACCAGATCTCCCTGGGCATGGCTTTGGTGCTCGGGACTGCAGGTATGCCGCATATTCTCATGCGTTTCTTTACGGTGCCCACTGCTCAGGCGGCCCGTAAGTCGGTCATTATTGCCATGTTCATCATAGGCACATTCTACATACTTACGACTCTTCTGGGGTTCGGGTCAGCCATCCATGTGACCCCACAGATCTCCTTCGCAGTGGACAAAGGCGGCAACATGTCCAACATGCTGCTTGCCCAGATGTTGGGCAACCAGATCTTCCCGCTGGCCGGTGACATACTCCTCGCGTTTCTGTGCGCTGTTGCCTTCGCGACAATACTCGCTGTCGTGTCCGGCCTTGTGCTTGCTTCAGCAGCTGCCATC
>JACRDE010000523.1 GCA_016212935.1 Desulfomonile tiedjei
CGGATTCCCACTTAGGAGGTTAGGCAATGTTCAAAAAGATACTAGTGGCGTTTGACGGATCCGAGGGCTCAAGAAGGGCGCTCAAACGAGCCATCGAAATGGCAGCCTGTTTTGACGCTGAATTCCACTCCATTTCAGTGGAAGAAGGTTTACCCCATTACGTTGCCACTGTGGGCGAGTTTGAGGAAGTAAAACGTCAGAAAGATGAATTCTTCCAGAAGCTCAATGAAGAAGCGGCTGAACTGGCCAGGGCCGGAGGAGCCAAGCTGATCACTCACATATTGCCGGGCAATGAGGCTGAAACAATAGTGGGCTTCTGCAAAGACGGAGGATTTGACCTGCTCATAGTGGGTTTTATGGGACACAGCCGCATCTTCGAACGTGTTTGGGGCGGAACTTCTCAGACCTTGACCAGGCTTGCCCCATGCGCGGTACTCGTGGTGAAATGACAGAGATGCCTCTACTGCCCATGTGGCATCTCTGTCAAGTTCTGGTTTCAGATCATTTTGACTTGAGTCTGCAGTGATTGTAAATTCACTTTGTGAGCGCTTCAACCGGCACTTGAAACACGGTATGGAAATCCAAAATGACGGAAACAGGAAACGACTGTGCCAGCATGTCGCCCGAGGAAGCAGAGGCGAGGGGATTATACTTCCTCGACGGAAGATGGATAACGCACGCGGAAGCAAAAGAACTTGTGGATAGACATCATATTTCCAAAGACGTGCGCCGTCTTGCCAATTATTACTATATCGCTGTGGGTCTGGTGGGCATCGGTATTTGGTCGTTGCTCGCTTACCCGGCGCTGGTCGAGAATTATTCGCCTACACCTGGGGAACTGATTAAGCTTACGATTTCCTTCATTGTTTGTATGGCTGCGGTTTTGGTAGGAATCGGGCTCAGGAAGTTCAACCCGTTGGCCAGACGTCTTGGACTGGCCTTTTACCCCGCGGTAATGGCAGGCCTGTTTGCCGCTGCGGTTTTCGCCGGCCAATTGGAGGGACAGGTCCTTGCCGCACTGGTTCTTGGCCTACCTTTGGCAATCTCCTTCGGTGTGCTTTCCTATTTGACCCTCTATGGAGAGGGCGCAGAAAAAGCTTTCAAGCAATCCCAACTAGATGCAGACCACTGATTGCAGTGGTGCTATCGATACAGTTCGTTGCTCAACGGCATACGATCTTCTAAACTGCAGCGAGTTACAATATTTTATTCTGAGACAAAAAACTTCACATATAGGAATTTCCAAAATGCTTGTCCCATTTACGCGAGTGGTACCGTCGCCCCGGGACTGGATCAGGAGTCCAGACTCTGAATTCGCTCTTTCGCAGGCATGACGAGGAAACGAACACTATTTTTGGCAACTGCTGTAATGCTAGGGTATCAGCCTGAATGATTTCAGGTATCGCTTCGTGAGTTCTCGATACATCGCGAGTCCTGAGTCGATCTGTTCCAGATGCTCCTCGCTCACAGGTTTTACAACCTTGGCCGGAGAGCCAACGACCAGACTGTTCGGAGGAATCTCCGTGCGCATCGGGATAAAGCTGGCCGCTCCTATGACGCAGTTGGAGTTGATCTTCACCCCGTCCGCAATGACAGCTTTCATCCCCACCAAGACACGAGAACAGATTTCGCATCCATGCAAAACCGATCCGTGGCCTATGTGAACATCTGGATGGACGATCGCAGATTCCTCCGGGAATGTGTGAATGACGCAGTTCTCTTGAACATTGGACCCCTTTCCTATTCGGATGAGTCCGAGGTCGCCCCTGAGCACTGCTCCAGCCCCTATGTAACAGTCTTCCTCTACGATAACGGCCCCGATCAACACGGCTTGGGGGTGTACAAAAGCACCCGGATGTGCTGAAGGGCTCATGCCTTGAAACTCATAAACTGGCAACCGCTTTCCTCCCTTGTCCTGTGCGGACCGATGTGTATCCCTCCGAAGTCGTTGTTTCAGAGGATAACCGCAGTGCTAACGGGTTACAAGGACTGACCTTCGACCATCGGCTTTTTCGTTCCTCAAAACCATGCACGTGCCGGCAGCTTTAGCCACGAGTGATTGTCCTTCGTCCCGGATTTCGCACTCCACCAGTCCAATGGTGTCACCTCTCTTCACGACAGTGGCAGTTGCCGTCAATTTAGCCCTCCAGACGGGCTTAAGAAAATTGATTTTCAGCTCGAGCAGGGCGAATGACTCGCCCTCATTAAGCGTGGACGCAAAAGCCGAACCCATGCACGCGTCGGCCATACTGCACAGCACTCCTCCATGCAAAGTCCCCATAGCATTTGCATGCTTCTCATCGGTCTCCATTTCCATGACAACCTTGCCGGGCTCTGCCGCGGTCCAAGAGAACCCCATCAACTTGTCTATGACAGGAGGTTGGACTTCACCCCTGACGAGCAATTGTAGATCTCTATACATTTCAATGACACCTGTAGTTTTTCAGAAGATGGAAGTATCACTATCGCATGCTTAAGCCTCGCAGTGACATCAGAACGAAGTTGCTGCCGTAAGTGCGTAATCATCAAGTCACCAGTGGGATGGGCATTCTCCAGTGGATTGGAGCAAGTCGTGGGGCAGGCTGGGAAGCCTGCCCCACAAGAGTAACCGAATCCCGGGAACTGGATGGAAATGTACGTGCGAGCTTGTTGCTGTTTCCCTTGCAGCTCTCGGGGCCGTAATGGGCCCCCTTCTTGGGGGAGAAAAGGGGGCCCGGATTTTCCTGACTAAAGCGAGTGCAGCGCAGGGAGGTCGCTTGCCAGGTTACACATAGTCTATCCGTACTTCTCATACCATTTCGCAATCAAAGAAGTTGAATCGGGGAGGCACTTCTTGTAAGAAGTTCC
>JACRDE010000534.1 GCA_016212935.1 Desulfomonile tiedjei
GGAGATCCGGGTCCGTAGCGCCCGAAGTGATGAAAAGTACGTCTTTTTTTGCAAATACCGGCACAGCGGCCGTGACGTAAGTTGTATCACCGTAACCGATTCCCGCTATTGGGTTCTTCTCCAAGATCCGGTGGGCCTGTTCCGCGACACCTTCCGGGTCGCTCCGAGTGTCAATGCAGAACAATTCCACTTTCCTGCCGCCAAGCAGGCCTCCGCCTGCGTTTATGAGGTCCACAGCAAGCTCTACGCCCCGATATCCAGGCAAGTCAATGGAAGACATCTGGCCTGTGAGGTTGTAGAGCGCTCCCACCCTGATCGGCTCTCCGGGATCAGCAGCTAGAACCGGCCAGCAACCTGCTGCAAAGACGACCAACATCAAAAAAAGACGTTTCATATGGACCTCCTCGGGCATCAGCTATCTTGGGTGCGCGAAATCAAAGTCTAGAATCTGATATCCGGCACAAAATTCCAACAGATATAGTGTTGGCAATAAATTTTTTCTGTTTTACGGCAGCGACGCCCCGTAATTCCTACCCGCCGCCATCGCAATGACATGTCAGGAGCGAATTTTTCCCTTGTAATACCAAGCTCCGTTAAAAGCAGTAATGATCTGGAGAACCTTATTAAAAGAAGGGTTTCCTCGATTTTACTTCTATGATTGAGGGTTAGTACAACTGAATGCTTGCGCGAAGTTTTGAAAACAGAGTGCAGTTATGGCCTTTGATATGTTACTTTCTTCAAGGCATACTGGACTTGGTCCGAAAAACTGCGTCACCGAACGGAGGTGTGAATCCATGTCATATTCGCCTGATCTCTCTGAAAAGACAGCTGTCGTCACGGGTGGAGGCAAAGGTATCGGAAAGGCCATTGCTCTAGGGTTAGCCCAATGCGGAGCAAAAGTCGTGGTGGCAGCCAGAACCGCAGGAGAAATAGAGGCGGTCGCAGATCAAATTCGTTCTGCAGGAGGGCAAGCCCACGCGAAAGTCACCGACCTGACACAGAGCGATCAAATTGAGGCGCTAGTTCAGGACACAGTCAATACCTTTGGAGGAATAAACATCCTCGTGAACAACGCGGCCAGAAGTTTCTTCAGACCGCTAATCGACCTCAGGGAAGACGGGTTCGACAAAATTTTCGATACCAACGTGAAAGCAACTTTTCTTCTCAGCCGAGCAGCAGCAAAAATCATGATGCAGCAAGGCGGTGGGCGCATCATTAATATCACTACTGTGGGAGCGGAGCGCGGCGGCCCTATGATGGGCATATATCACTCGAGCAAGGCCGCAGTAAAGATGCTTACCATGTGCATGGCCACGGAATGGGCGTCCATGAACATCCTGGTGAACGCAGTAGGACCGGGCATGACCAGAACGCATTTCAGTCAGCCTATCTGGGCGAACCCGGAGATCGAACGCCAACTTGTCAGCCGCATTCCTCAGGGGAGACTCGCTGAACCCCAGGACATAGTGGGGGCCGTGCTATTCCTGTGCTCCGATGCGGCTGGATTCATCACCGGGCAGACCATATATGTTGATGGCGGAACACTGGCAAACTCCTGACGGGCAATCGCAGACGCATTAGCCCCGTTCAGACGCTCCGATTGCAGCGGCTTCTTTATCCGGCGAACCAAAACAGGAAATTGTCGCTGGACATGGAGTGGCAGCGGAACTCAGTCCTAGTACCAATGAGCGCCCAGGCGAGTGGAATTTGAGAATCGAAGAAGCTGCGTTTTCGAGAGGCTCGAAGCGAAGTTCGGTCATGCCGTTCGTACGGGATGAGACATGTCCGAAACCGCTGTCCGAGATGTTACTTATTTGATTGACCATTTCTGCCAGCCTAAGAGGCTCGCATTAGAAGCTCCAGTAATTCAAAGAACCAGCGCGGCGGCGAGGAGTTCCGAAAGACTCATCACTCGCACATCTAAGCTGTAGTGCTCAACTATTGTTTTGAGTTGGTCCGCGCAATTGCGGCAAGAATGCAGGACGACGTCAGCTTGAGTATCTGCAATCTCTTGTGCCTTTATCCGTGCCCCTGTAAGCCGACGATCGGAATACTCAGGCATTGCCAAAGCCCCGCCGCCGCCCGAGCAGCAGAAGCTATTCAGCTTGTTGTGCTTCATTTCAACAAAATCATGCGCAGCAGACGCAATCACAATTCTCGGTTCCTCTATTATTCCACCCGATCGGGCATTATTGCAGGAGTCGTGATAAGTGAAACGCATTCCGTCATAGACGGATTTGTCCACTGTTAACCGGCCTCGCTGAATGAATTCCGAGAGAAGTTCCACGGCGCTTGTAATCTTGAAAGGAAGCTCGCCGAACCAGTTGGGCATTTCCCAGCGCACGACTCTGTATCCGTGTCCGCATTCAAAGGCCACGAGATATTCACAGTCCAGTCGTACAGTCTCATAGACCAATCGCTTGGCTAGCAATTGCGTGTCTGCGTCAACGCCGCTGAATAGACCGTAGTTGGTAAGATCCCAGCATCTCGAAGAAATCGTGAAGTCAGCCCCGGCTGCGTTGAATACTTTCGCTGCAGCTTCAATTGTGGATGGATAACCGTCGGTCTCAGGAGGATTGAGCGTTAGCAGGTATTTTGATCTTCTCTTGTCTATTGGAATTGAGAAATTCTCGCACCCATTTTGCGACTTGAGTCTCCTTTCCACTTCATGGATCGTACCGAGAAATTCCTTGCGCGGCATCCCAACCGCATTTCCGGTATTGATGTGCACGTCTACAACATTTTGAAGGTTTTCGGGCACAGCTCCCACTTCGGCCATTATCCCGCGAGCGGTTCGTACCAGCATTCCGTAATCCAACCCGAACGGACAATTGAAAGTGCAGCGTCGGCACATGGTACAAGCGCTCCATAGTTTGTCATACATCTCTGCAGCAAGCTCTTTTGTCAGGCGTTGTGCCCCAACGAAAGAGGGAAGCAGCTTTCCAACCCAGTCGTATCTGCTTCTGTACCATTGCCTGAATGTCTCGGCCTTGTACATTGGCGCCATGGTTTCATCGTCGGGCATGGCCAAGCTGTAATGACAGGCGTCCGAGCACAAACCGCATCTGACACATGTGGCCAGCGAGGCCTGAACCACTCGGTTCATTCTGACGCCAAACAACTTCTCCATGTCTTTCAACATTTCAGAGGTGAACTCCGGAGCACCGTTGCCCGCTGTCCGCACTGCCTTCCTTCGTCTGGGTACAAGTAAATCCTCTCCGTGCCCACCTTCAGAGCGAGTTCTGCTTTTTCCGGTCTTGGTGGCTTCCTCCGAAGCAAGACTGTTCAGGACGCCTCGCCCACCGAATATCTGCCCGAACATTGTGCGACTGAAAGGATAGAACACGTAATGCGCTATCTTGCTGAATGGTTCGTAAATCATGAATGTGCATGCTATCACGAAGAACATCAGCACCAACGGATCTTCTTGCCTATTTTCAAGGCATAGTCTTACCGCACCTAAGCCGGTTACCAAAAATACGGTAGTCAATCCGAGGGCAAAGTAGTCGTCTACAGTGCTCACGCTGCGCAATGACGGGATGGTGATGCGCCTATATATGCGATGCAAGCAAATGAGAAAAGAGACTGCCATGAACGGCACGATCGATTTGCAGATTACGGGAGTAATGCGATTAGGGGCATAGCTCATCAGGATAACTACCCAAATGGTTATGGCGATCCCAATGTGTAGAACGACAAACTCCAGATAGAATAAAGGATGCTGACGCAGGCTCTCCATTTGCCAAGGTCGGAATAATAGTGACAGTGACCTGATAGACCCCAGGAATCGGCTGCCTTTCAGCTCGCCTCGTTCACCCACAGGTCTTCTCTTCGCAAGGTCTATGATTCTCAAGAAATAAACCAATAACATGAAGGTGAGGCAGTAATGATGAATTGAACCTTTCAGCAGATACAATGTGTGGCCAAAATTATTTTCCATTAGGCTGATCCAATGTATCAATTTCTAGAGCCAGAGTTTCCGCCTATGCACGGCAATAATCAATTCCCTACCAACACGGATCAGCCGTTTGGCGTACTGCTCCACTTCCGAGGGGCATGCCTCCTCAGGTACGAACGGCCGATCTGACTTTGCTCCGGAGCCATGGTGGCTGTCTATGCAAACAATTGTAAAATCATATAATAGTAATTCCATTGCGCTCCGAACATTCGACGGTAAACTGTGCAGAAATTGTGCCAGACACACTAATCTCTAATATCAAATGACATAACAAATGCATGAGAACTCTCGCGTTCACCGCAATCCGATCATTTTTTGCTCATCGCCGAGCTGATTGGGCATTTTTTACACATAACCGAAAGTCCATAGCTGCAACATTAATCTTATACGAATTCGCAATCAGAGAAAATCGGGGAAACCCTTCTTGTAATACCATTTCGCTTTAAAATATGTAAAATCGGGGAGGCACTTCTTGTAAGAAGGTCCTCCCCGAACCCCACCTCAAGAACTTTTAGCACTCGCCGGAACCACCATTTCCTGAAAGGAAATTTGGGGTTCCGGCAAACGATAGAAGTTTCTGGAAGGGGGTTTGGGGGGAAACTCTTTACTAAAGAGGGTCCCCCC
>JACRDE010000053.1 GCA_016212935.1 Desulfomonile tiedjei
ATAAAGAACCCTCTCCATCACGCGACCTTATCCTCAATAAAAAACAACACGTCACACAAGAAAATATCGCCGCATTGCTCGGTACCATCATCGAAACGCTTGAACATGCCTCCCGATGGTCTGATGAGACACTTCTCAACACATTTCGGTTTCGATAGCGGCGGGTCGCTCTCGCACATATCACATTTCAGAGGGAGGCCGGAATCGGGTTCCTTGAACAAGTCCCTTGATGGACAGGCAGCCCTGCAAAAGGCACAGTCGTCGTATTCCTTCCCGTCAATCACGTATTTGTTTCTGCCCATACACTCTGCCGGCGCGTATTCACCCGCAAATACCGGAAGCCAGATGTTCTTGAGCCGTTGACTGATCACATGAACACGGGCCCGTGCCGGGTTAACACTGCTGTACATGGGTGTAGCATGGAACGCGGAGCAGACGATCTCGCATGCTCGGCAGCCATTGCACTTATCTGCGTCCACTTTGATCGACTTGACTATCTTCTTACTCTTGGCCATCTTTCAAGATACCTCTCTTTTCCAGGTCTTCGGCAACATAACCCAGGTCCAATTCCTCTAATCTTGCCCTGGTGGGGATACCGTCCATATTCCATCCTTTGAATCTGTAATACGTGGATAAGAGCTGCTCCTCGAGTTCCGGGAATCTTCTCTTCCAATGGTCTTCAGGTGGCTTCTCATCAGCCCTGGTCATGCCTCTTCTATTATTGAATGCTCGGTGTAGGTTCCGACTCCTATTGACTATCTTCTTGAGTCCGGCTTCGTCCATGTCCATCCCTGTTGCCGCGGAGATGAGCTTCGGGTAATTGTGAATATGATAGGGCGGCTTCAGGCAAAATGACCCCATGCCGGCGCACAATCCCAGGGCGTCATCAATGTTGTGCAGCATTTCCATCCAGTCCACAATTTCACTGGCCATCTCCGGGGTCGGGAAATACGGTATGGCGTTATCTCCCCTTGGTTCCCAGTCCAGAACATATTGCTTGAATCTATCGTCGGGGACCTGGAGCCAATCCCTTACGAACGCCTCTCTCTGCTCTCTCGTAGGAAAAGCAGCCTGTGGGAAATTCCCTTCGATCTGGGTGATGCTGATCTTCTCGTTGGTGGAATACATGAGGTAATAGATGGGATCCAACATTCCGAGCTTGAGAGGGAGTTGCTCGTGCTTTTTGATTGTATTATGATCGAATTTCTCAGCCCCGTTGCCGATCTTCCTGGCAGCATAATGCACGCCGTCAGCCAGAACATCGCCGATTCCTTCCCGCCGGGCCACCCGGTCAAGCAGCCAGAAAAACCTGCCTTGCTTATCGGACGGACATCCATCGAAGTCCTTGTCAGTCAAAATACCGGCTTCATAGAGCTCAACGGCGAAGGCCAGGATCTGCGGAGTTGAGAATGAGTCCACCCCATACTCAGTGGCGCGTTTAAGGATCTTGAAGTTAAAGCGAAGGTCGTCCACGTATGCACCCATGGAGTACCTGAGTTTTCCGAAGCATTTCATCATGAATTTTTGACCACCCACAGCTTCCGACGAAACCAGTGCTCCGCACTGCTGCGGACAGTTGAAACAGCTTATCAGACGCTGGATCGCAGTCAATTGAGTCGTCGTCCAATTCTCTTCATTTTCTTTGCTCCAGAAGTCTCTTCTCCTAGTGCGAGCATTTCCCCACATGAAGTTTTCGGTGTGCCACTTCTCATCAGTGTGTTTCATTTCCTGCGGCGACCCAATCCCTGACAAAATAGTCATTACGTCCGGAATAGGATTTGTGTTTCGGAAATTAATATATTCCGTCACCTCCGCCATATGTTCCATGAATTCAGCCCCGCGGGCGAGATAGAGGTCTTTTGTTCCGCGAACAGCGACTGCCTTTACATTTTTGTCTCCCATCACGGCTCCGCCACCGAGCCTACTGGCACTAGACCTACTCTGCTCGATGGAAGCGGTAAAGACCCGATTTTCACCAGCCAGTCCGATAGCGGCCACCTGGGCTCTCGGCTCTTTCAGCTCCTCTCTTATAAGGTCTTGAGTTTCAAGAGCGCCCTTGCCCTTCAAATGAGAGGCATCACGGATCTCCACCTTGTCATTGTGGATCCATATATAGACCAACTTGGGAGACTTGTTGCGTAAGATCACTTTGTCATAACCGGCATATTTCAATTCGGCGCCAAAGAATCCCCCCATCATTGGATACGCCAGTAATCCCGACTGGGGGGAAACGAAAGTGACAAGGGTACGGTTAGCGCTATAAGCCGGAGTGCCGTTGAGAAGACCGGAGCTGATTATCAGTAAATTCTCAGCGTCAAATGGTTTAGTCTCAGGGGGAACCCTATCCCAGTGTATCTTGACGCTGGTACCCAGCCCCCCGAGATGAAGTGCCGTAAGTCTCGGGTCGGTTTCTACCCGTTCAATGTTTCCTTTCGCTAAATCGATTTCTAAATTGTATCCCGTCTCTGCGTACCTCATCGTGTCTACCTCTTACAGTCGATTTGCAATCCGCACGTCCGCGCTTCTGCAACTACGGAAGTGTTAATGGTAATTGTCCTCGTTGGTGCATCGAGCCAAGGCGAAAAAAACCTATGCTGTCTCCTCTGTGCTCTGAATTGATAGCCTTATGGCGGGAAACCGTGAGGTCGAGTTCCTCATCCCACGAGGCCTCCTCCAGCTTTCCATTTTTACGAATCAGTGAGGTGGTC
>JACRDE010000527.1 GCA_016212935.1 Desulfomonile tiedjei
CTGCTTCACGTACTCAACCTTCCAGACCATTCCGTCCCCAACCACCTTGTGTTCCTCCGATGTCGCTTTTCCCTCTGCTACCTTGTTTGTCAGCGCAGCGGATCTCCGACCTCTGTACCGTGTATTGTCCTTGCCTCGGACTCAGGCCTCAGGAGATCGGTCTAGGCTTCGCCATTGGATCGCAGGCTCGCCGGTTGCACACGGCCGAATCGGGTTCGTTATCCTACGGACTGGTCGTTCACCTCCTGTTGCTCTCCACCCCGCCTCACGGCGACGCAGTTACAGTCGGTTACAGGCTGTAGCGCAGGCCTGGAGAGGACTTTCACCTCTCTGATTGAGTGCGCTCGGAGGCGCACGATTCCGGCCTTCGCCGGAATGACGGATAAAGAGCCGAACATCCTTAAGTTAGCGCATATGGGGCTGGGGGGGACGGAGGGGCGAGGGCAGCGACCGAGTGGTTCCTTGACAGGAAAGTGGAGCGAACTTGCCCCAAGGGACGGTAAGCCCTTGGCAGCATGATACAGGGGGAAGAGTTCGCTCACGCCAAATAACACTCTGATAATACAAATGATCTCGTTATGAGAATAAATCCTCCATTTTTTGAAAAAAGGGTGCGGAATGTCAGACGCACCTATCCCGTCCCGCCCTTTGATGTCCTTGGTTGTGATCTTGGAATTTGTTTACGCGGCGATTTCTTGCTGAATGTAGCCAATCAACTGACTGGCAGCTTCACGGGGAAGGTCTTCAAAGCGGGAAACTTGGAAGGGAGCGAGCAGGTTGGCGATGTCGTCTTGATGATATTTCGCCCGCTTCGTCAAAGCATATAACGCTCTCACTTGTGCCGAGGTCACAGCTCCATTGGAGTGAGGTTTTTCAATTGGGCAATGTTGCCCTTTTGATCCGTTTCCCTCCGCTGGTCGATCAATAGCGTCACTTGACGGTGTTGTTCCCGTTTTGCCATTGCCATTGCCTTCGGGGAATACGGATGCAGGCTCTTTGTTTGGAGTTTGCTCCGATTCTGGCGACACATGCGAAATTTCCTCTGCAGAAGTGTATTCGACGCCGATTCCCCCAAAACGAAGTGCCCGAGCGATAGCTCTGGTCTCAGCCAATTCGACCAAGGAGTCTGCCAGCCTAGCATCCCTTTGGCCTGACGCTGTTCCTGTGCCGTTGAACTTCCCTCTTTGGCTCTCTACTGCGGCACGGACCACCACGAAGTCCGTTTCCAGTTTCACGATCTCGGTCTGGATGCTGAGGTTATCGTTGTTCTCGTGGAGGATTCTCAGGCGACCTCCAATGATCGGGAAAATACGGGTTTGCCATTCTTGGCCAACTTTGACTTTTCTGCTGACGAGTTCGTCTTCTCTGAACTGCCCATTTCCGTTTGTGCTCATGGCTGTACTCCTTTCATGCGGTGTATTTCCATTTCTCCATAAGTTTAAGGACCTCCACGATTGCCTGTGCGAGGATCACGATGACAATGGCTATTTCGGATGGTTTCATGTGCTCCTCCTACCTTCGGCTTCCTGCCAAAGCTACGGCTCCTGCTCCTCCACCAACAACCAAGTCATCCGCCCATCCGACGACAGGTATGATATCGGGAATTGCATCGATGGGCGAAATTATGTAAAGCAGTGCCATAATCAGGATGAATGTGACGAATCCGTTGTCTCGCATGGTCGCGTACCTCCTCTTGATCTTGATAAGGTCTATCCATCAGGATGACCCTCTAGCCCTCAGATTTATGATTCAAGAAGGGAAGATGCGCTGACGACATTGTGATGCACAAGTTCGCCGGACTTCAGGTATGGCTCAGACTCTTATCAAACTGGAACCAATAAATCTTGACATCGCAGGCAGTAGGAATAAATACTGCTAAGGTCATCGGTGTCCTCGATTTTTTGAATTCGTCAACTAAATCCCACGAAATGAAATTTCCGTAGGGGAGATTTTGCTATGAACAAGCCCGGAATCACCATAATCGCATTGAAATATAGATGGGAACAGAAAAAAACTACCTGAGATTTATAGTTGTTTGTCATTTTTCTGAAGTGAGGTATCCTCAAGGTTGGCCACCTCAAGAAAGTCGCTCAGAATTGATTCTAGTGCTTTGTCAGGATTGTTTTTTGGAAATTCCCCCTCACCCTACCCTTCTTCGAGAGGAAAGGGAATCCCCCTCCCTTGATGGGAGAGGATAAAGGGGAGGGTGAAGGAAGAAGTATCCCCAGGTTCAATTGTGACGAAACAATAGATACGGTCCATTTTTCGTTAAGGAGTAATCGGTGCATGCATGGATTGAACAAAGCCGGCATACGGAGTCATATAGTTATTTCCACAATCGTTATGGTCTCTTTTTTCTTCATCGCGATGGATTCCTTCGCTTGGGAGGGAGCACTGGTGAACGCCGCGGAAAAAGGAAATCTCCACGAAGTGAAACAACTCCTTGCATCAGAGAAAGTCGATCCGAATCAACTTGTAGATGCCCTCGCGATAGCGGCGAACAAAGGGCACGTGGAGATCATGAAATTGCTCCTCGATGTAGGTGCGGATCCGAATCGGGCGTGTACCCAATTTAAAGAGGAACACACGACGTTTACTCCAACAGACAATGGGGTGAACATATCCCGAGAATTTAAAGGGAAGAAGCCGCTTAACATGGCGCTTGAACATCCCAAAGCAGTTTCAATGCTTCTCAAGCATGGCGCGATACCTGATCCGGACGCCTGGTCGGAAGCAACCTACTTAAAGTACTTCGATTCAGCCGAACTTATCCTCGACCAATGGATGGAGACCCCGGAAGGCAGGGCCGATATTAATGCTGCGTTGAGTCGATCTGCAATAAAAGGCGACACCAAGCAGGTTCGGCAAATACTCACGAGCGACGCCGGAAAGAATATTTCCGAGGCAGACTGGAATATGGCATTGACTGCGGCCGTAAGTCGGGGCTACGTCGAGATTGTGAAAGAGATAATTAGGAGCGGCTCCAACCCCGACGAAACGAAGTCCGGAATTTTCAAGTTCACCCCCCCCGAACCGGAGAATCTCCTTAACGAAGCCGTTACCGAAGGACATGTAGATGTTGCCCGAGTCTTATTGGGAACTTTCGAGTCCTTATCCTCCTATGCGGAGACTCTCTTTAACTCAGCCGTTGACGAAGGACGTGCAGATGTGCTCCGCGTCCTATTGGACGCAGGGATCGACCCGAACAAAATGGGGGTACCAGGGGGTTGTGCTCTGATGGACGCCTGTCGGAAGGGCCGCATCGATATCGTGAAACTCCTTCTCGACAAAGGCGCTTCTGCAAACGACGGCAGCGCATTGGCAGCCGCTGCCGGAGGGAGTTACATGCCGGGCAATGGCGGGGGCCACTTGGATATCATCAAATTGCTTGTGGAAAGAGGTGCTGATGTAAATACCGAATCAGGCGACTGCCTCGATCCGAGCAATGATTATTCGGTGACTGCGATTCAGGTTGCGGCGCGTGAAGGGCATTTGGAGGTGGTTAGGTATCTTCTGGAAAAAGGAGCGGACCCCAAAGCCGAAATGAAAAATTACGCCAACCCAGAGGCAGGGGGTGACAATGCTGTCACTTCTGCTGCATGGAAAGGGCATACCGAAATCTTGAAGATGTTTCTCGAAAAGGGTGTGGATATCAACAGAGCGACCAGCAGCGGCACAACGGCTTTGATGGCTGCTTTATCAGGCGGCGAGATGGAAACCGTCAAATTTTTGTTGAACCGCGGCGCCGACGTAAATGCTGCCGACAAAGAAGGCGATACTCCTCTCTTCTATGCCTTGCGAAAAAGCAGCGCAGAGTTGGTGAAGCTCCTCGTCGAAAAGGGAGCTGACCCTAATGTCAAGAATGGAGAAGGGCTGACTGTGCAAGACGTAGCTGACAGTGAAAATCTTACCGAAATCGCCGCAATTCTTCGAGCGAATCAGCCGAAGAAGACACCGAAACGAAAGACCAAATAAGAATTTCCATCGGCGTTAGGACATCGTATCACAGTCGGCCGTTGGCGTTCTCTCCTCGCGTTCGTTGTCCTCCACCGAAACATCATCCACTTTAATGTGGGGAAAATTCGTGAGGACTATTTCGGGATAGTGATGATCTTATTGCCATTGAGGGTGCAGCGCAGGTTCGAATGGAACACGGAGCGAGAAGAGCACCCACATTCGGTCCCCCATCGGCATACGCATCGGCAAATCTTTGTGTTTCGGATCGGTGGAAGGACTGAAAATTGGCTCTCTTTCTGGAAAAGCAAGGGCAGTAGTCTGTGGAGCTTATCTGGTGCGAATTCTCTAAGAAAGCCACCCTTAGCACCCCCTCGCTGTCAAGCGAACCCGCAGTGATTTGATCAGGGTTGGGGCTGGAGATCCGCTAATTTCAGTGCACTGTAGGTGGTTGTTCAAAACCGCAACGTTGCGGTTTTGATCGGGCTTCGTTCCAGAAAACCTCTTTCCGCCACTTCAAAAATCCCTCAACCTAAGTTCAGTAGTATTTACACGGCATTCCATTCGCTATCTCGTAAGCTGATTCCGCAAACCCATCCTCTCCTAACTCGAAATAACTTTCCTCCTGAAAAGGAATAGAGGTCTACCTCTACCAATAAAAACCATGCGGGAGGATGAGTATGAGATATTACGGAATTGACTTTGTGGCACACGAATTGGATGTGCATCCCTCTTCGCTGCGGCGCTGGGAGGACAATGGCCTGATTACCCCAGAACGTGCGACGATGGGCAAGACCATGCTGCGTATCTATGACGAAAAGGCCATGCGGTTGCTACGACGGGCGAAAGAATCTATGGATACGGGCATGAGCGTGCGAGAAGCCTTTGACAAGGCACGACGGGAGGAACAGCAAAATGATTGATATGGAAAGAATACGCCGACTCAACAATTACGACACGGACGCACTGATAGCGGTCTTGGAATTGAATGAAGACCGCCTTTACGCTTGGCTCGATTTGGGCTCCGTCACTGTGGTACGGGACGATTTGGACGCGTCAATTAATTATGTAAAGGCATTGAGGGAAATAATTAAGGCCGAGCGACCTGATTACGTGAGTCCCTATGAGGCTCTGCTGCCCATCTGATGCAAAACACGTCAGGGAGCAGTTTTTCAACTTGCCGCTGTACGGCATGTTCCTGAACGAACTCCTGTGCGAGGGAGAACACCTTCCCGAAAATCCTTCACGTAGTTTCTTCTGGCAGAGATGAATTTGTGTACTAGTTATAGGGTAGAGATCAGAATTTCGAGACGAAGATTCGTGCGGGGGTTATCCCAAAGACAGACTAACCATAGGGATGTATTTAAGCCATTTCCTCTTCATAATTACCAGATCGTACCCCGCACGTTATTACCGCACAGCTCAAACCACAATTAATTCAAAGCGGCCGCTGTACCCGTGTGTACACGGCCCGAGGAGCAAAAATGTTGAAAAAACCAAAGACCATTGAGGAATGGAGAAAGGAGAGACTGAGAAAAGCCAAACAGGAAAAAGGGTTCATACTCATACCGATGGAGTTATGGAACGGAGAGGCCTTCCACGCCCTGCACAAGGCGGAGCAATTGATTCTCTTGGAGTGCCTTGCTCAGCTGCGGTATGCACCGAGTAGCAAGAAAAAACAGAACAGGATACCGAAGGAACAATTATTCCAGTGCGGTCTCGGCTGGCTGTTGAACAAGGGAGAATTCGGACTGCCCACGAAATACTTACAGGAGCGAGGCATAAAAGGGGGGGACACCATAGCCCGAGCAAAGAAGAGGTTGGTACAGGTCGGGTTCATGGATGTGGTCACTCAAGGTTCCTTTTCCAAAGCGGGCAGGTTCAGGTATTCGGACAGGTGGCGTGCTTACAACTCCGCGGCACTATTCTCAGAGCATGGACAACCGCTCTATGATGGACCTCTACCCGGGTATTGTCATTACCCGAATATTGTAAAGCACAATGTAGCAATTGCGAACTCTGAACTTCTTTCTATTGATTCTCAAGAAGCGGATACTTTAGGTTATGTACAACTGGATCTCTTTAATGATTACGCTGGTTGCTCTGCTAATGTATAGTATGGATACTCAGGGCAGTATATTAAAACCATACATATGGTAATATATGAGATGTGTGATAATCGAATAGGAAGCCCCTGTTACTGATGTGTGATAATCAAAGGAATTTGTAAAGCGGTTTTGCGATTATCAAAGGAATACGACCTGTCACGTTGGGATTATCACACTGGATCACGCTTGAGTATGACATGGGACTAATTACGAAGATACTGAGACTAATGTCACAGACACTAGAGTGATTCAGACATC